>NZ_JBIUCY010000023.1:0-39930 GCF_044540725.1 Edwardsiella sp. A.80236 | reverse complement strand
TGGGCAGTTGGGCAGTTGGGCAGTTGGGCAGTTGGGCAGTTGGGCAGTTGGGCAGTTGGGCAGTTGGGCAGTTGGGCAGGCAAGGCAAGGCAAGGCAAGGTGTAAACGGGCACGCAGCCAACAAACCGGCCGCGTGCGTGCCGCTATGCTCAGTAGTAAGTCTGAGCCGTCAATTTCAACAAAACAGAGTTCAAGTCATGCATAAAGGATTTAACGTTTTTCATCATAAACTCCATAAAAGTGTGAGCTACATCTCTATTTCGTGAGTGATATTAGCGCATCTCTGGCGTTAATCAACACCCAATCCAAACTTTTTTTTAATTGTTCAAAAATAGTTTGAACACTAATCCTCGCGCAAGCCGCGCCGCTCCTGGGCTCAGGATGTTTCACAGCAAGATTAAATGTTGCGAAAAAACATGTGATGTAAGCACCTTTCCTGGTATTCGGATAACAAAAGCGCGCGCATCGAACTCACCAACGCGAGGCGGGATGGGTTTCACACGATGGGTAAAATTGGACTAGCCTTGGAGAAAGGTGAACGAGATTAGGATCGCATCGTCCATGACAGCCTATACCGCACAGGCAGTGAAGCCCCCCGCCTCGGCCTACCGTCTCTCCCTGGCGGTATTGGTCCTGGGTATCCTCTTATCCGCGCTCAGCGCACACTGGCTCTACAACCAGATCAAGGACAATACCGAAGCGGAGTTCACCCGTAACGTTGAACGTGTCGCAGGTGAGGTCACGCGCCGTTTCACACTGCCACTCTATGGATTAAACGCCGCCAAGGGGCTCTATGAAACCTATCATCAGATCAACGCAAATCAATTCAGCGACTATATTCGTGCGTTAGATCTCCCCCGGCAATATCCCGGAGTGCGTGGTATTGGCTTTATCCAACGCATCCCACGCGATGATTTACAACGTTTCACCCAGGCAACCCGTAACGACAACAGCCCCGGTTTTACGCCACACCAGCTACAACCCAATAATGTCGGAGACCTTTACCTGATTAAATATATTCAGCCTCTTTCACCTAACCAGGGTGCACAGGGGCTCGATGTGCGCTCCGAACCGGTGCGCTGGGCCGCACTACAGAAAGCCATCGACAGTGGCCAACCCTCGCTCACTGGCCCCATCCATCTGGTACAGGATAAACAGCGACAACCCGGCGCACTACTTTATCTACCGGTCTACACCATGGAGAGCGCGCTACTCCAAACGCCCGAACAGCGCCGCGCCGCGCTGCTCGGCATCATCTACTCACCGCTGGTGATCGCCGAACTACTGCATAACATTCCCGAATACACTTCCGGACGGGTAGACATAGAACTCTATGACAATACCCACGAGTTAAAACGCGACAACCTGATCTTCGACGCTGATAACAGTAAACTACTGGAGCCCGATACCGTCATTCCACACAGTCAGCAGGATGTCAGTGCGCGCGTATTTATCCGCACCATTCCGATCACGCTAGCCGGACGCGCCATGCTGCTACGCGTTAGCAGCACCTCACATTTCGAGGCCTCGATCAACCACTACTCGCCTTGGCTATTGTTCGCCTTCGGCGTCCTGTTGAGCGTGCTATTCACCTCCCTGTTACGCCAACAGATCCTTAGCCGTTACCGCGCCGAACGCCTCGCGCTCAATATGACCGCCGATCTGGAACGTCTGGCTCTGGTCGCCCGTAACACCTCTAACGCGGTGATCCTGACCGATCCTCAACGGCGTATCACCTGGGTCAATGACGGCTTCGAGCGTATCACCGGTTACCGCCACGACGATGTACTGGGTAAGTCGCCTGGCCAGTTGCTGCAATGCGAAAATACCCAGCCCGAAACGGTACTCGCCATTCGCCAGGCACTGAATGACGGCCTCCCCTTCAAGGGCGAATTGCTGAATCGCACCAAAACCGGCATCGACTACTGGATCGAGATGGAGATCCAGCCACGTTACGACGCCAATCATGCCCTGATCGGCTATATGGCGGTCGAATCGGATATCACCGAACGTAAGAATACTCAGCATCGCCTGGAAGCCGCCCTGCGCGACAACGATGCGCTCCTCACCACACTGAACGTTCACGGTATCATCGCCATCACCGATCGCCAGCGCCGGCTGATCGAGGTCAACGACGCCTACTGTCAGATCACCGGCTATCGGCGCGAGGAACTCCTGGGCAATTCTCCCTCGATCGTCAACTCCGGCATTCATCCACCGGCCTTCTGGCGCCAGCTGTGGGAGACCTTACGCCAAGAGGAGGCCTGGCGCGGCGAGATCTGCAATCGTACCCTGGACGGGCGCCTGTATTGGGTCGACACCACCATCGCCCCCTTCAAGGATGCCGAGGGGCGGATCGAGAAATATATCGCCATTCAGTTCGACATCACCCAGGCGAAGACCCTGCAGATCAACCTGAGCATCGCGCGTAACCAACTGCAACGCGCGACCGAGGTGGCCGAACTTGGGGTCTGGAGCTGGAGCATGGCCGACGGCACCCTCACCTTTGACGATACCATGAACGCGATCTACGCCATCCCACCGGCGATGCAAGACCCCCACCGGCTGTATGGTTACTGGCACACGCTGATCCACCCCGACGACGTCGCCGAGGTCGATCGCACCCTACAAGCCACCCTGCGAGCCGGCCAGGGGCAGGTATGTCGTCAAGTATTCCGTATTCACGTCAACGGCCAGGAGCGCATCATCGAATCCGCCGCCGTCGTCGAATACCAAGGCGTCGGCGATACCCTGATGCTCGTCGGTATCAACCGCGACATCACCCGTCAGCGTCAGGCCGAAGCCACACTACAAGCCGCCAAACTGGCGGCCGAAAATGCCAACCAAGCCAAGTCGGCCTTCCTGGCAAACATGAGCCACGAGCTGCGCACCCCCCTCAATGCGATCCTGGGCATGCTGGCCCTGCTGCTCAAGTCTGGCCTGACTCACCGCCAGGCGGACTACGCTACCAAGAGTGAGGCGGCGGCCCAGGCGCTATTACGCCTGCTCAACGACATCCTGGACTACTCCAAGATCGAAGCCGGCAAGATGGAGCTGGAGGCCGAGCCCTTTAATCTCTGCGCCCTGCTGCAAGATCTCGCCGTCATCCTCGCCAGCAACTCGCACAAGAAACCGGTCGAAGTACTGTTTGACATCGATCCGCGTCTTCCCCGCTGGCTGATCGGCGACAGCCTGCGCCTGCAACAGGTGCTGATCAATCTCGGCGGCAACGCCCTCAAGTTTACCGAGCAGGGCGAAGTGGTACTCTTCATCCATCTGATCGAACAGGATGCGCAAAACGCCACGCTACACTTCGGGGTCCGCGACACCGGTATCGGCATCGCGCCGGAGAAACAGCGCCTGATCTTTAGTGGTTTCTCACAGGCCGAGGCCTCCATCACCCGCCGCTTCGGCGGTACCGGTCTGGGGCTCTCCATCAGCCAACGCTTTGTCGCCATGATGGGGAGTACCCTAGAACTCGAGAGCGAGCCGGGTAAAGGTAGCCTGTTTCACTTCACCCTGACGCTGCCGCTGGCGGCAGAGCAACATAGCGACGACGAGCAACGACGTCAGGCTTTGTTAGGGCTGCATGTGCTGATGGTGGACGACAATCCCACCGCACGTAGCCTGCTGCAACAGATGGCACTGACTCTAGGTTGGCGAGTCGACTGTGCGGCAGAGGGGGAACAGGCGCTGACACTGATTGCCCAGCAACAACAGGCGGGCGATCCCTATGATGTGTTATTCATCGACTGGCTCATGCCAGGACTCGATGGCTGGCAAACCATCCAGCGACTACGCAGCCGCCTGCATGAAAAACAGTTGCCGCTCTTGGTGATGGTCACCGCCAACGACCGCGAATGCCTGCTGCAACGCAGTAGCGAGGAGCAAGGCATTCTCGACGGTTTCCTGCTGAAACCCGTCACCCCCTTGATGCTGCTGGATAGCGTCGCCGGTGCATTGCGCGAACGACAAAACCTGACGCAGATCGCACCTCCCGCCCCCGTGCCGCACAGCGGCAAACCGTTGAACGGCGTCCGCATCCTGGTGGTTGAGGACAACCAGAATAACCAACAGATCGCCCGCGAGTTACTGGAGGATGAGGGCGCCATCGTGACCCTCGCCGCCCACGGGCAGGAGGCCATCGATCGCCTGAAGGCCACACCGCAAGGTTTCGATCTGGTGTTGATGGATCTCCAGATGCCGGTGATGGATGGTATCAACGCGACCCAATATATTCGTAGCCATCTCGCGCTCCACACCTTACCGATCATCGCCATGACGGCCAACGCCATGGTCTCCGATCGCCAAGCCTGTCTCGCGGCCGGCATGAACGACCATATCGGCAAGCCCTTTAATCTGCGTGAGCTGATCCAGACCATTCAGAAACATCTGCTCACCCCACCGCTCACGGCGCCACAGGCGATAGCACCGAGCATGCCAGCGCCACTACCCGCGACACTGGAGCAGCTCGCCTGCCAGCATGGCATTGCCCTACGTGGCGCGTTAGCACGCTTAGAGGGGGATTTGGCGCTCTACCACCATCTATTAAGCCTGTTCCTGGATGAGTTACGTGACTTCCCGGCACAGCTGGAGCGCCACATGGCCGACGCCGATCTCGCGGCCGCCACCCGCGCGCTGCATTCGCTGAAGGGGTTGGCGGCCCAACTCGGCCACGACGCACTCTTTACCCGGGCGCGTGACGGCGAATCCCGTCTGCGACAGATCGAAGATGGCAACATCACGCCAGCCATCCGAGAGTGCGTCGCCGACATCACGGCGTTCTGCCGCCAACTGGAGCCCCAACTACGCACCTTTAGCCAACAGCTCGCCGCCGAGTTGCGTCACGAGGAGCCTACCGCCATGCCAAGCACGTCGCCGCTGCCGCTGGACCAACAACTGCAACGACTGCTCACCCTGCTGGAAAATAGCGACATGGCGGCGCTAGAGCAGATGCGTCAACTGACCACCCATCCAGAGGGCCATACACTGGGCGATACATTAACGGCTCTCGAAACCGCCATCAGTCGCCTCGACTTTAGCCGGGCCCAAGGCCTATGCCGCGACTACTTGGCCCACACACATCGCGCCCAACAGGAGCATGACGGCTATGCAGACCCCCTATAGCGCCTTTAACTTGCCGGGACGCGAACGCCCACGGCTGTTAATCGTCGATGACGAACCGCTCAACATCCAGCTGCTTTACCAGCTGTTCGCCGATGATCACACCGTCTTTATGGCCACTAACGGCCAGCAGGCGCTCAATATCTGTATGAATCAGCATCCCGATCTGGTGTTATTGGATATTGAGATGCCTGACATGAATGGATTGGAGGTCTGCCAACGCCTCAAGGCGGCACCGCAGACACAAGACATTCCGGTGATCTTCATCACCGCCCATATCGACGAGAACAGCGAGACCGCGGGCCTACGCGCTGGCGCGGTCGACTTCATCAGCAAACCGATCAACCACAACATCGTACGCGCTCGGGTCAACACCCATATGCTCCTAAAGATGCAGTCGGATCTGCTGCGCCAACTGGCCTACCTGGATGGGTTAACCGGTGTCTATAACCGGCGTTACTTCGACACCCAATTCAGCCACGAATGGCATCACGTACAGCGCTACCAGACGCCGCTCAGCCTGATCCTATTCGATGTCGACCGCTTCAAAGACTATAACGATCGCTACGGCCACCTACGCGGCGACGATGCCTTACGTCAAGTCGCGGCCGCCTTACGCGGCGCGTTGACCCATCCCGGCGACCTGGTGGCGCGTTATGGCGGTGAGGAGTTCATCTGCCTGTTACCCGCCACGGCCCTGATCGATGCGCAGGCATGCGCGGAGCGAATACGTAATAGTGTTCAAGCACTCAGTATCGAGCATCCGGGCGGGAGCGTACCATTCCTCACCGTCAGCGCCGGCGTCTGCTGCGCGACCCTGACCGGTGACGCCCAGGCGGCCGACTTTCTCCAGCAGACGGATAGCCTGCTGTATCAGGCGAAGGCCCAAGGGCGTAATCGCTGCTGCGCGGCGCCATTCCACGCGCAAGATTAATCGGAGGATTCATTTGGCCCCTCCCGCTATGCTACAGTGAGGATCATGTGAGAGGAGGAGCGGCAGGGGCCGCACCGCTAAACGAGTACGCGTGGAGCGCACGATGAAGAAGGTAAGTACACTGCTGATTGTGATGGGGTTGTCTGGCGGTGTCTGCCTCTTGGGCAGCCTGCTCTTCCTCGCCGCCATCTATCTGGATAAAGCCAGCGTCATGTCGCTGCTGGGGTTGGCTCCCCGCTAGCGCCCTGTCGCCTCAGTCATCGCGCTAGTCATGAGGCCAGGCGGCGCGACCGCCGCCATACGGTTTGACTCAACGGCTCAGAATGCGAATCGATTGGACCCGATCGTTAAAGTCGGTTGCCTCCTGCGCCCCACCATGACGGGTATAGTAGCCGCCGCTATAGTTACGCCCCTCATAGAAACGCACCGTCCATCCTCGTGGCACCGAGAAGGAGGAGATGCGATCGGCGAAGCCATAGTTCGACAAATCGGGAATATCTCGATCGATGATCAATGAGGCGCCACGCTGCCGCGCGTCCTCATACACCACCAATTGCGCCGATCCCTCACCCGCCGAGCCGTCCAAGGTGGTGGTGGTGCAGACCGCCTCCTTGGTACGGCAGAACAGGCTGCCCTCACCCTGGCCCCGTTCGCAACGCTGCCCCACTTTATAACGGGCGATCTGTTCGCTACGCCCGGCATCGGCGTAGACGTTGTTAAACGGCGTCAAGGTGCAGACGTAGATCTGCCCGCCGCCGCTCTCGCCCCGATACCCCGAGAAATTATCGACATGATTGATCACGATGGAGGCATCGGCGCACCCCCCCAATGCCAACAACGATGCCACACATAACCCTTTCAACATAGCTGCCATACCCTATCCGCTAACACCTGTTATTATCTGTCCTCCGCCGCACAACGCGCCGCAGGCAGGGCCATAGTAGCCGATAATGTTAGGTCAGCCATTGCGGCATCGTCTGATTTTATGCCCCCCGGCGTGCAAAGGCGGCAACGCATCAGGCGCGCAACCAGGCAGGCAACCAATCGCCATGCACGGCGATCAGATCATCCATCAGGGCATAGATCTCATCGAGACTCAGCACCGCCGCCGTATGCGGGTCGAGCAGAGCAGCATGATATACCCGCTCGCGATCCTCCGTCAGCACCGCCTCGGTCAGCAGCGTCTGCACGTTGATATTGGTCTGCATCAGCGCCGCCAGATGCGACGGCAAGGCGCCAATCTGTGTCGGCTGGATCCCGTTGGCGTCCACCAGGCAAGGCACCTCGACACAACAGCCGGCCGGCAGGTTATCGATCAGGCCATCGTTGCGCACATTACCGTAAATCACGCTTGGCTCCCCGGTCCAGATGGCATTCATAATGCTACTGGCATATTCGCGGGAGGGACGCACCTCAATACGCTCCGCCGCCTGATAGGCCGCCAACTCACGTTGCCAATTCTCCCGTTGCTCCACACAACGGCGCGGGTACTCATCCAATGGGATCTGGTAGTGTGCGATCAGATCCTCACGTCCCGGCTTGATAAACCACGGAGTATATTCGGCGAAATGCTCCGATGACTCGGTGACGAAGTAACCGAGCTTCTGCAACAACTCATACCGTACGATGTTCGGGCAGCGCAGATTGCCATGAATATTTGGCTTGGGCGCCTGCCCCTGACGGTAGGCCTGCAACAGACGGGGATAGAGATCGTGATAATGACCATCCGCCCCCTTCTGCTCCAGCGAGAGGAAGAACGCCATATGGTTGATGCCGGCGCAACGATAACGCAGCGTCGCCGGATCGATATCCAGATCACGCGCCAACTCCTGCGCTGTGCCCTGTACCGAATGACACAGGCCGACCTGCTTGATCTGCGGATAACGCGCATACATCGCCCAAGTGTTCATCGCCATCGGGTTGACGTAATTTAACATCGTCGCCTGCGGGCAGACTTCGCTCATCACCTCGCAGATCTGCCACAGATGGGGGATGGTGCGCAGCGCCCGCATGATCCCGGCGGGCCCGAGGGTGTCGCCGATGGTTTGTCGCAATCCATGGCGGTTACAGACCTCGAAGTCGGTCACCGTGCACGGGGTGTAGCCCCCGATCTGGAAGGCCACCACCACGAAATCGGCGTCACACAACGCCGGACGTAACTCGCTATAGCAATGGATGCGCCCACCGGCGGCGCTGGAGTCCATCAACTTACGCACCACGATCTGCGACTCCGCCAGGCGTTGCGCATCGATATCCATCAAGGCGATCTCGGCCCCCCGTAAGGCCGGGCGCTGAAACACATCGCCAAGGATATTCTTGACGAAAATAGTAGAACCGGCGCCGATAAAGGCGATCTTGGCTGTAGACATCTCTGTTCTCCGCTCAGGCTATCAATGGCATTATCGTGCCAGTCACAGAGGACAACAGGCGTCCGCATTCCGCTAAGGAAACTCCCGTTTTGTTAGATTAAGTACTATAAGTCATTAAATCTGAGTTTTTGGGAATCATCATCGGATAACATAGAGGCCGGGCACGCGCGGATAGGCGTAAGGTAGCCAATAGCACACGCCGGGAAAGGCGCGCCACCCACCGCCGACCGTCAGATTCAGGGAGAGAGCCATGCCGGATACATCACACCGCGCACCGATGTGCAATAGTACCGATCCGCAGCCGCACAGCCCGTTGATGCTCTATTCGGAAGCCCAGCGTCTCGAGGTGACCCTCTGTACACCACAGGTCATGGCGAGCAATCATTGGCATGGCCAGTTAGAGATCAATCTCCCCTTCGATGGTGACCTCCACTACCGCATCGACGATCGTCAACTCACCATTCCGCAGGGTCATATGGCCCTATTCTGGGCCTGTACCCCCCACCGCCTGGTCGATCCCGGTCGGTGCCGCCAGATGGCGCTGTTCAGCCTGCCGATGCATCTCTTCCTCTCCTGGCCGCTGGATCGCCAACTGATCAACCACGCCACGCATGGTCGCGTCGTGATATCGCAACAGGCGTTACCCCTGACGTCCCAGGAAGTACAACGCTGGCAGCAGGATCTGGCCAGCGCCAGCCCGGCCATGCATCAATTGGCCAGCGAGGAAATCTACTTAATGTTAAAACGCTTTAGCCTCTCCGGCTGGCATTCACAGCAGGCCGAGCAGGCGGCACATGCGCGTGGCGGCGAGCAGGCGTTATCGCGTCATGCCCTATTTTACGTCAGCCAGATGCTGAGCTACATCGCCGGTCACTACGATCGGGCGCTGACGATCGACCAGGTGGCACAGCATGTCCGTCTCAACCCTCACTATGCGATGACACTGTTTCAGCGGGTGATGAAGATGACGCTGAAGCAATACATCACGTCGATGCGCATCAACCATGTGCGCGTACTACTGAGCGATACCGACCGCACGATCCTCGACATCGCCCTAACCGCCGGCTTCCACTCCAGCAGTCGCTTCTACAGCACCTTCAGTAAGTATGTCGGTATGTCGCCACAGCAGTACCGTCGACTGGCGCGCACGGGCGCGACGCAGTGCTTGTCAGTAGATTAATTTATCACCACACTGCCATTTATTAGCAATAAACACTAAATTTAAATTTTTTAATAGCTATAAAACCTATCAAAACAACATTATCAGGCTCAAGTCGCTAGCCGAACACATTCATCACACATAATCAACCAAACTGGCTGATACTCCCGTGTGGTTTAACATTGGTTTAGTTTCAAAATGAATACGTATGTAATAATTTATTACCAACGAAAGCATCGCTTTTACAAGCGTGTATTATAAGCTATTCATTAGATGCTGATTAAAATAGAAGCGCAACTTTTACAGATAGGCTCCGCTATTCTGTTAAGCGTATTAACGATGAGCGCAGCGGATGCCGCCAGCGCACCTCAAGCGGTAAAAAATACCTTTGTCATTTCTCAAGAAGCCTTAAAAACACAGCCACATATTATTTTCCAAGGCATGATCCAGGCGGTGATAAAATCAGATGCCGCCGCCGTCAAGATCTTGCTGCCACTTTATCAGGCGCAGCCAGGATACGACGCGAATCTAGCCGCATGGGGTAAGGCTATTTTAGCCAAAGAGGAGGGTAATTATCGCGACGCCATCCGTTATTACCGCCGCGTCATCGCCAAGGAACCACAGCTAAACATTGCCCGCCTGCAGTTGGCTATCGCGCTGTTTCAGAATAAAGACCGCGCCTCTGCGCTACTGCAATTCAATAAGCTGCGGGCTAATAGCAACGGCGAAGTGATTAATGAGATAGTGGATAGCTATATCAGGGCAATACAGCAGAAAGACAGCTGGTCGTTCAACCTAGGTGTTAACTATATTAATGAGAGTAACATTAATAATGCGCCAGGCACTAACGTAAAAATTGGCCCATGGCGGGCGGAAAAACGGCAAAGCGGACAGGGCTTTTCTTACTATCTTAGCGCTAGTAAGACCTGGTCATTGCCGGAGGGGTTGTTCAGCGAGATCCGCACGCTGGCCTATGGGAAGTACTTCACTAACAATCATCGCTACGATCAGGCAACGGCCCGTCTGAGCGCCGGTCTAGGCCTACGCGATCTTAACGCCTCCCTGTTGCTATTGCCCTTTATAGAGCGCGAATGGGCATCGGATAATCAGGCGCCCTCCCTTTCTAGCGAGGGAACATCGCCGGGGCTGCGCATTGAGACAGAATACCGTCTGAGTCCTCGCTGGAAAATAGACGTTGACGCTGAGAAAAGTCACACCACAAATAAACGGCGCACACAGCGCGACAGCAAAAACCATCTACTGTCAACGACGCTCTATTATTCCTCGAGCCCCGAGCAATTTTGGTTTTGGGGCAGTGACTACCAACGTGAAAACGTTGAGCGTAAGAGTTTAGCCTTTCAGAGGATAAAGTGGCGGGCAGGCTGGGGAAATGAGTGGACAGGCGGCATATCCAGCATCATGCAGATAAATTACGCCAACAAGTTTTACGATAGCGCAGACTTCTTCGGAATTCAGCAAAGAAATAAAGAGTACGGCGCCCTGATAACCCTCTGGCATCGTGACATTTATTACTTTGGCATCACGCCAAAAATCAATCTGTCATATTTTAAAAGTGACAGCAATCATCCATTTTACGAATACGATAAAAAAATGGCCTTCCTGACCTTTAGTAAGCTTTTCTAACGCTAGGGATAACTATGAAACCACGCTATAACACACTCTTCTTACTCTTATCTTCTGCGCTATTGACCGCCTGCGGTGGCGGTGGCGGTGGCGGTGGCGGTGGCGATGCTGCGCAGACGCGGACCATCGCACCAGCACCGACGGCCCCCAAGGTTCTCCCCAGCATCGCTCAGCCCGTCCCGGCCGCGCCGACGGCACCCGAGGTTCGCCCCAGCGCCGCTCAGAACATCCCGGCCGCGCCGACGGCACCCAAGGTTCGCCCCAGCGCCGCTCAGAACATCCCGGCCGCGCCGACGGCACCCGAGGTTCGCCCCAGCGCCGCTCAGAACATCCCGGCCGCGCCGACGGCGCCCGAGGTTCACCCCAGCGCCGCTCAGCCCATCCCGGCTGCGCCGATGGCACCCGAGGTTCGCCCCAGCGCCGCTCAGCACATCCCGGCCGCGCCGACGGCATCCGAGGCTCCCTCTTCCGTCGCCTTCGGTGAACCAGAGGCGGTATATCACGCGCAGCTGCGGGAGATCGGCCCCCATGACGCCATCCATATATCCGGTTTTAACGCACTCAGCCCCGACAGCGAGTTCACCGTTAAGGTCGAGGGGACCGATATCGCCATCGAAGTCACTCCCCTCATCAAGCGCCATGAAAAGGATAGTCGCACCATTAACGGTCAGAGAGTCCTGACGCTGCGTGATGCCGATGGCAGGCTGGCGGGTTACTATGGCCATGTGCACACCTATACTCACCGCGAGACGGCGCAGAATGAAGATGATCAGGATCAGACAACCACCAGCCTGGTCTACGCGGTCAACGCCAGCGACAGACGCCGTCCTGAAACCCAGGCGGACTATGTGGGCACCCTGTTCTATAACCACTTCGATATCCCACGTGAGGCCGCCATCCGCCTACACTATCAAGATAATAAGATCACTGGCGCTCTCAAGGGCACGGGTCTAGCCAGCGATATCGACTACGTTATCCGGGACGATGGTGACAATACCGTTAGCGACGAGGGGACCTTCGGCGCCAGGCTGCACCGTGTCAATGCTCAGCGTAACGCGGTTAACGGCCACATCGTCGGCGGCTTCTATGGCAAAGAGGGCGAGGTCGCCGCTGGCGAGGTCAACTTTATCGATGACTACAGCGTAGAACGCGGCGGCGTCTTCGGCGCACAGCGGGTCAAACGCGACTGATCCGGTTTGGGCATGGCCATTCCGCCATGCCCCATCCCCGTCAGCCGCGCGAGCCCGCGTTAGGGGGCTCTCCGGACAGGACGGGCTCAATGCCCTACACTACCAGCACTCGGCGGGGCATCGCTCCCCGTCCAACGGACGCCGCATGGCGGTCATCATCACGGAGGCCGACAGCATGTCAATCGTCGCCAGATGACGGCATCGCAACCGGCGCAACCGCTGACGCGCCAGGCGGGGCGGCGCACGCCCGGTAAGCCACAAGGCACAAGGCACATCCACGGCTGGGAGAGCCGACGCTTAGCCCACCAATCCCCAATAGCCATGCAGACCCATGTAGATCCCCACCGCGCCGATCAACAGGCAGGAGGCGTAAGGCGCCTTCGCGGCCAGCCGATCAAAGCCTGGCCAACGCTTGCTCGCCTGGCGCACGCTAACGGCGGCGGCGACCCCAACCGTGACCAGGGTGATCGCCAACCCGAGGCTGAAGCAGAGCACCATCGTCGCCCCCAGGGCGATCGCCTTCAGCTGGATACAGATCAACAGGATGGTGATCGCCGCCGGACAGGGGATCAACCCCCCGGTCAGGCCGAACAGGACGATCTGCCCATTACTCACCGAGCGCTTACCGACGAAGCGCCGCTGGATCTCCTCGGCATGCGCCTTGGCGTGCGCATCCTGGTACTCCGCGTCGTCATGCCCATGATGATGGTCATCCGGCTCATGGAAGGCACAGTTCAGACGCTGCGGCGCCTCGCGAGGCCCGAGCAACAAACGCACCGTGAAGCTATGCGGCTCCGGGATCGCCTCGACGGATTGGTAGTCGTCGGCACAGGAGCGGAAGCGATACTGTTCCACCTCCCCGCTCTCACGCGTCAGCTGCAACGTCACCTCGTCGGTTGGGGGTAGACGTCCCGCCTCGGCGCGGAGCTGGAAGTAAGCCCCTTGCGCCTCATCGTGAATGGCGAGACGTAAACGCCCTGTCTCGCCATCGAGGTAGCAGCATTCATCATGATGGTGATGATGGTGGTGTGCGAGCCAACCGCGCTCACCGCGCCAGGTGCGTAAAAACATCCAGCACGCCGTCGCCAGGATCACCAGCGCAGAAATCAGCTGTAGCCAGGGCTCGACCGACTGCGCGGTGAAGCGTTGACTGAGGAAGATTCCGCCCAAGGCGATCAGCCACACCACGGCGGTATGGGAAACCGTCGCGGCCAGTCCCAACATCACCGCCTGACGTACCGTGCCTTTAATCGCGATGATAAAGGCCGCCATCATCGTCTTAGAATGGCCTGGCTCCAGGCCGTGGAGGATCCCCAGCAAGATGGCGCTGGGAATAAACCACCAGGCATTTCCTTGCTGTAACAGAGCGGTAAAGGTGTCCATGATAATGATTCTTACTAATGAAATGTGGCCGGCATTCTACTCCCCCCCAGTATAGAATACTACCCCCCAGTATGTAGGGGTGTTATAGTCCTCCCACGCTACGGTTATGGGAGGGCGCCGATGTCACATACTACCCGGGATAAAAAGAGCCTGCAGACGCGCGTCAACAAGATCCAAGGGCAACTTAATGGGTTGAAAAACATGCTGGATCAGCCACACGAATGTGCGGCGGTATTGCAGCAGATCGCCGCGATCCGTGGGGCGGTCAATGGCTTGATGCGGGAGGTGATCAAGGGACATCTCAGCGAACATATCGTGCATCAATGCGATGAAGAGAAGCGGGAGCAGGATCTGACCGTGGTACTCAAGGTGCTGGATTCATATATTAAATGATCCATCGCCGGCCTGAGCGCCAGCGAATGGCGTGACGCGCCCGTTTAGGCGACGCGGCGTATCCGCAGATACGCCGCCGAAACTGAGTGTGCATGTGAGCCCTACGGCACATCAATGCATGCTGTGCGCTGCCTCGCTACTCTTCGCACCCTTATCGGGGTGCGCGGCCAACCAGGCCTTCATCTCTTTAATCTCTTTATCTTGTGCCGCGATGATGTCTTTGGCCAGTTTACGCATCTGTGGATCGGTGCCATATTTCAGCTCAACTTTCGCCATCTCGACGGCGCCGACATGGTGAGGGAGCATCCCGGCGGCAAAGGCCACATCGGGATCGTTACTCATCATTCCCTTCATCATCTCTTCATGCATTCCGCTCATCGCGGTATTCAGTTCATGATGCATCGCCTTCGCTTGATCGGCCGGCAGTTCGGCGGCGAACGCCGACGTCGTGGAAGCGGCCAGTAACAGTGCGCCAACTACGGTGAATTTCTTCATACCCGACTCCTATTGAGAGAGAATTCTCTTACTGATAACGATTTGTTGCATACTTGTTCCAGTTAACTCTACAGCTTCCCCTAAGGGGAGGGTCAAGCGCCGCTCCTCCTCACCATATTCTTTTTTAGTCTATCAGTTTACTTTTTATTCTTTTGTGCGCGAGTGAGGCGGGACTACCATCCGGCTATTCCTCACTGCCGGACTTCGACGATGATCACCGACTCCATACTAGACCTCATCGGCAACACACCACTGCTGCGCCTGCAACGCCTGGAGAGTGGGCGCTGTGAGCTGTTGCTTAAGCTGGAAAACCAGAATCCCGGCGGCTCGATCAAGGACCGGGTCGCGCTCGCGATGATCAACGAGGCCGAACGGCGCGGTGAGCTACGGCCGGGGGGCACCCTCATCGAGGCCAGCGCCGGCAACACCGGCCTGGGCTTGGCCCTGGTTGCCTCGCTACGCGGCTACAAGCTGATCCTCGTCGTACCGGACAAGATGAGCCAAGAAAAGATCGCCCACCTACGCGCCTTACAGGTCGATGTCCGCCTGACTCGCTCGGACGTTGGCAAGGGACATCCCGACTATTATCAGGATTATGCTCGACGTCTGGCCGCCAGCCTCCCCGGCAGCCTCTATATCGATCAGTTCGCCAATCCGGCCAACCCGGCGGCCCATGCCCAGACCACCGCGGCCGAGCTGTGGCAACAGTGCGACGGCCAGATCGATGCCATCGTGGTCGGCGTCGGCTCCGGCGGCACCCTCAATGGCTTGCAGCAATTTTTCGCCCGCCATTCGCCACAGACCCGTTTCATCCTGGCCGATCCCTGCGGCTCGATCCTGGCGGATGCGGTGCAGTTTGGCCGGCACGCGCAGGCCGGCAGCTGGCTGGTCGAGGGGATCGGCGAAGACTTTGTGCCGCCGCTGATGACGCCCGCGGCCATCAGTCAGGTCTACCGTATCCCCGATCGTGAGGCAGTCGCCACCGCCCGCGCCCTGCTGACTCATGAGGGTGTCCTGGCCGGATCCTCCACCGGCACCCTACTGGCCGCGGCGCTACGCTACTGCCAAGCCCAAACGACGGCGCAGCGCGTCGTCACCTTTGCCTGCGACAGCGGCAACAAGTATCTCTCAAAGATGTTTAACGACCAGTGGCTTAGCCAACATCAACTGGCATGATAAGTGAAGGAGACGCCATGAACCGATTCGCCACCCAGAGCGTACACAGCGGCAGCCATGATGATGGTTTCGGCGCCGTGATGCCGCCGATCTATGCCACCTCGACCTTTGCCCAGCGCGCCCCGGGCGAACACCGAGGCTTCGAATATGCGCGCAGCGGCAACCCGACCCGCCAGGCGCTAGAGCGGGCGCTGGCCGAACTGGAGGGGGGACGCCAGGGCTACGCCTTTGCCTCCGGTTTGGCGGCGATCGCCACGGTGCTGGAGTTGCTGGACAGCGGCAGCCACATCATCGCCTTGGATGACGTCTACGGCGGCACCTGGCGCCTGCTCGAGGGGGTACGCCGACGCAGCGCCGGATTACAGATCAGCTGGGTTAGCCCCGACGATCTGCCGGGGATCGAGGCCGCGATTACCCCTCAGACACGGATGATCTGGGTCGAAACTCCGACCAATCCGCTGTTAAAGCTGGCCGATCTCCACGCCATCGCGACCCTGGCACGCCGCCATAGCTTGCTCAGCGTCGCCGATAACACCTTCGCCTCACCGGCGTTGCAACGCCCCTTGGCGGCGGGCTTTGACATCGTCGTCCACTCCGCCACCAAATACCTCAACGGCCATTCCGACGTGCTGGCGGGTGCGGCGGTGGTCGGCGACGATGAGACGTTAGCCGAACGTCTGGCCTACCTGCAGAATGCGCTCGGGGCCGTGCTCGACCCCTTCGGCAGTTTTCTGACACTGCGCGGTATCCGTACCCTGGCGCTGCGTATGGAGCGCCACAGCGCTAACGCCAGCCAGCTGGCGCCGTGGCTGGAGAGCCACCCGCGCATCGAGCGGGTCTACTATCCTGGGCTGGCAAGCCATCCACAGCATGCGTTGGCCCAACGCCAGATGACGCGCCCCGGTGGGATCATCAGTTGTTTGCTGCGCGACGACGAGACGCAGATCGTCGCACGTATCGCCCGACTGCGCCTGTTTACCCTGGCGGAGAGCCTGGGTGGGGTAGAAAGCCTGATCTGCCAACCCTTCAGCATGACGCACGCCTCGCTGCCGCTGGCGCAACGCCTGGCGCGTGGCATCGTACCGCAGCTGCTGCGCCTCTCCGTCGGCATCGAAGATGTCGCCGATCTGCAGGCCGATCTGGCCCAGGCGCTCGACTGAGCGCCTGTTCCTGCCCGCCATCGTCTAACTCGCCATGAGGTTGGCCCCGCCGTGGGCCGCTCTCTCCGCCCACAGCACTACAGATTTCGCTACCGTTGAGTCGTAACACGCTGTATATTCACATATACAACGATAATGCCATTACCCTTAGCGAGATGGAGATCCTATGGCGACGCTACGACGTCTGTTGCTACTATCCCTCTGTTTTCTGTTTCTTCCCATGGCGCAAGCCGAACGTAGCGTGACCGACCAGCTCGGCCGCCACGTCACCCTGCCCGACCACATTCAACGCATCGTCGTGCTCCAGCATCAGACCCTCAACCTGCTGGTACAGCTCGATGCCGCACCGCAGATCGTCGGCGTCCTCGCCAGCTGGCCGAAACAGCTGGGCCCCGGTTTTGCCCGTCTGATGCCCGGTATCGCACAGCTCCCGACGCCGGGGGATCTGACGCAGGTCAACATCGAGAGCCTGCTGGCGCTGCGTCCACAGGTGGTCTTCGTCGCCAACTATGCGCCGGCCGCTATGATCCAGCAGATCGAGCAAGCCGGGATCCCGGTGGTGGCGATCTCCTTACGCGCAGACGCCCAGGGCGAGCGGGATAAAATGAACCCGACCCTGCACGATGAGGAGCAAAGTTACAACCAGGGGCTGAAGCAGGGTATCCGCCTGATCGGCGAAGTCACGGGTCATCAGGCCCAGGCCGAGGCGTTGATCGATTACACCTTTCGCCAACGGGCGAAGTTTAATGCCGCCGTCGCCGACCTCCCCGAGGCACAACGTGTACGGGTGTACATCGCCAATCCGGATCTCTATACCTACGGCGCGGGGAAATACACCGGACTGATGCTGCGCCATGCCGGGGCCGTCAACGTCGCCGCCGCCAGCATCAAGGGGGCGCGTCAGGTGGCGCTGGAGCAAGTTCTGGCGTGGGATCCCCAGGTGATCCTGGTGCAGTCACGCTTCCCACAGGTGGTGCAGCAAATCTTGCACGATCCGCAGTGGCAGGCCATCGACGCGGTCAAACACCGGCGCGTCTGGCTGATGCCGGAGTATGCCAAGGCCTGGGGCTACCCGATGCCGGAGGCGCTGGCCGTCGGGGAGCTATGGATCGCCCACAAGCTCTACCCGCAACGTTACCGCCAAGTCGACGTCAACGCCGAGGCGCAGCGCTATTATCAGCGCTTCTACCGCACCGATTGGCGACCCGATGCCCAGTGAACGCCGCTACCGCGCCTGGCTCATCGCGTTGATGCTGCTGACCGGGCTGTTGCTCCTGGGCTCCCTGGGGATCGGGCGCTATCCGCTCACCCCTTCGCAGATCGTGGGCCTACTGAGCGCCAGCGGCGAGCCACATCCCATCGCCCAACAGATCGTCTGGTCGGTCAGGCTACCCCGCCTGGTGATGGCGCTGCTGGCCGGGGGCGCCCTCGGCTTATGCGGCGCCACGTTACAGGGCGTGTTTCATAATCCGCTGGTCGATCCGCACATCATTGGCGTCACCTCGGGTTCAGCCTTCGGCGGCGCCCTGGCGATCCTGCTGGGCATTACGCCGCTGGCGATGATGGCGTCGACCTTCGGCTTCGGCCTGCTGGCGTTGATGCTGATCTACGGCATCGCCGCGCTTCAGGGGCGAGAGAACACCCTGGTATTGATCCTCTCCGGCATCATCCTCAGCGGTTTTTTCGCCGCTCTGGTCAGCCTGATCCAATACCTGGCCGATAGCGACGAGATCTTGCCCAACATCATCTTCTGGCTACTGGGCAGCTTCGCCACCGCCAATTGGCACAAGGTGATGTTGCTCGCCCTGCCCGTCTGCGCCGCCGCGTTAGTGCTGTTCAAGCTACGCTGGCGCGTCAACCTGTTGGCCTTAGAGGAGAAGGATGCCCTGGCGCTGGGGGTGGCGGTGGTCCCACTACGGCGCGTCATTCTGACCTGCTGCGCCTTGTTGGTCGCGGCGCAGGTCGCCGTCAGCGGCAGTATCGCCTGGGTCGGCCTGGTTATCCCCCACCTGGCGCGCCTGCTGGTCGGGCCCGACCACCGCCATCTGCTCCCCTGTGCCTTTTGGTTGGGCGGCGGCTTCATGATCGTCGTGGACGATCTGGCGCGTACCCTGACCAGCGCGGAGTTACCCATCGGCATCCTCACCGCCCTGCTAGGCGCGCCACTGTTTACCCTGTTACTGATCCGTAACAGCCGCACCCGGAGCCACACATGCCACCATCCCTGAGCCTAACGGCACTCGAATTCGGTTACCAATACGCGCTGTTTCGTCCGCTGACCCTACAGTGTCACCCCGGTGAAATCTGGGCCCTGCTCGGCGCCAACGGGCGCGGCAAGAGTGCGCTACTCGCCACCCTAACCGGCCTGCTTCCCCCCTTGGCGGGGACGATGCACATCAGGCAGGGCAGTAGCCTGGTTCCACAGAGCTTCCGCCCCGCCTTCGCCTGGCGAGTCGCAGACATCGTCTTGATGGGACGCGCGCGCCATGTCGCCCTGCTCGCCCAACCAAGCGCCGACGATCGGCGCCGGGTGATGGCGGCGCTGACGCAACTCGGTATCGCCGATCTGGCCGATCACCCCTTCCCGGCGCTCTCCGGCGGCCAACAACAGCTGGTAATGATCGCCCGCGCGCTCGCCAGCGATGGCCAGAACATCTTATTAGACGAGCCTTGCTCCGCCCTGGATCTGGCCAATCAGCAGCGCGTATTGCAGCTCCTCGCCGATCTGGCACAACGCCAAGGGCGCACCATTCTATTCAGTAGTCACGACCCTCTGCATGTGCAGCAGATCGCCAGCCATGTGTTACTACTACTGCCCGCGGGAGAATGGCTGGCCGGCCCGAGTGAAACCATCTTGCAGGAGGCGCCGCTCCGGCGCGCCTACGGCATCACGGTGCGCAAGATCCATCTGGCCGAGTTCGACACGCCGCTGCTGGCCCCGCAGTTTGCGCTGCGGCGCACGGCGGCAGAAACCCCGCCTGCCGCAGGTACACCTGCCCCGCCTCGCTCAGCATAACGTGGCACAGGCGCTGGCTGGCGGCATCTGTCGCCAGTTGCGCCAACTGATAGTCGCACAGCACATTCCAGGGTTCGGGGAGAGTCAACACGCGTAGATCCGCGGCCTGCGCCAGCTGTTGGCCGTAGTGAGCATAGCCGATAAACAGATCGGTCAACCCCTGGCGGATCAACCAGGCGGCGGCACACTCGCCGGGGGGAATCGTCACGCCGCCACGGCCTCCGACCAAGGGGCGCGCCCGCCGCTTCAACGCCGTCCCCAAACCGGGATACCCCTGCTCCAGGCGTGTAAACAACTGCCAGGCATAGTCGCCACCGGGATCACAATGCGGCGTCGAGGTCGCCACACGCAGCGTCGGATCGCGCAGTAACGCTAACCAGTCGTCGCCTGGCCTACAGGCCGCGGCGCGGGCGCTTAGCATCAGCCGATTCGCGGCCAGGGGAAAGCGGGCTTGCGCCAGTCCGGCATCGATCAGCGCCTGAGCATTGTGGCGGTCGGCGGAGGCAAACAGGCTACAGGGCTCACCGGCCAGGATACGTTCGCGCAATAGCCCGGCCGGACCATAACGCAAGGCGACCCGGAGGCCAGTTTGGCGCGTAAACGCCGCGATTAACGGTGTCAACGCACTACGCAAACTACCGGCCGCCAATACGCGGATCATCGGCTCCATCGTTGTCCCTTCTTCATCATGCACGTCATGTCGCCATTCTACGCCGCTCGACGCGCGAGGCGAGGCAAAAACCCAGCGTCCGTGCGAGAGCGCACCCTCAATATGTGACAACGTCACGAAATAGAGATCCTACCCCGTCACGTCACGCTCTCAGTTCGGTACGATACGCCGCAGGATGCCGAAACGCGCCATCAGCCATAGCGTCATCAGCGCCGATGCGTGGATCAGGGTATTGCTCAGCCAGGCATGGTGCCACAGGCCAAAGGTGACCCACTGGCTGATCGCGAGCACTACATACAGGTGCAGGATAAAGACATAGAGCGAGTTCTGCCCCAGCAGGATAAAGAACCAGCCGCAGAGCCCGTTAATCGGACGCCACAGGTAATCGAGGATCAGATACAGGGTAAGCAGCAGACAGGCATCGTTGATCACCCGTAACAGCCCCAACTCATTTTTCCCCGCTAACACATTGTTGATGTAGTCGAAACGGTAGTCGGGAATGAGATGTAGGAAGAAACGTGCGGGAATAAAGGGGTTAGTATTGTTCTGCATCACGAACATCAACAGCAGGAAAATGGCGACCATCGCCCCCATCGTCCGCTTACCCGCCTCGCTCCTGGCCAGCGATTGCAATTCCTGTTTATACCAGCCACACATCATCCCCAAGATATAAATAAACTGCCAGGCCAGGAGTGGAAAGGCATACTCAAACTGGGCGCCGGTGAGGTTAACGGGGTGCAGCTGATAGGCAATGTAGATCTCCAGCGAGATGACGAACAAGGCTCCGGCGTGGCGGCGATGCAGCAACCAGACCACCAGCGGCGTCGCCAGCAACAGATAGAAATAGAGCCCGAGGATCTGGGTCTGTTGCGGCCCGATCTGAAGGAACAGGATCTGGTTAAACCATGCCTCACGCGCCTGGGCGGCGATGGGATACAAGGCATAGGGGATCTCGTCGTGCCGCTGGACGAAATGCGTCACCTCGAAAGTATTCAACCAGGGCAGTTGGCTCAACACCAGAATCGAGACGATGATGACCAGGTTGACCACGTACAGGGTGGCGGCGCGGCGCAGGAGCGAATAAGAGACCGTCACCATATCCTGATGCTGCAACTGACGCCGTTTGGTCTGGCCGAGGACAAAACCGGACAGAATGACGAAAATCTCGGCCCCGGTGGTGAAACCGAAACGCTCCGAGGTAAACAGGTTAAAACAGGAGATGATCTCCACATGGGTCACGATCATCAGCAACAGGGCGAGCCCCCGCATGAAGTCAATACGCCGATCGCGCGGGCCCTCTGCCACATAGCGCCAACGCTGTAGCCACCCTCCGCTCTCCTGCTCGCGTCCGCGCCACCCCGCTATCCGCATCATCCTACCGCCCATTCAGCGCCGAGGCCCTGTCGGCCACTCCTCTTGCAGTGTAGAAACAGTCGGGCTAAAACGCCAAATCCGCTGATGCCGCCTAGGCCGCTAATCCGTTGAATCTTGGCTTAAAGCGTGATCGATACAGTTTTCTTGTCGCCTTACGCGCCTGCGCTACACTGATTAATACCAGCGAGATCGCGGTAACGTGGAGCCAGGGAGACTGCCATGTATTTTTATTTTTCTCCATTTGAGAAACGCCGTCCCCCCGCTCCCCTCGCCCATCATCCCGGCGTCGAGTTTCTCTGGCAGATGCTGATCATCGCGGCGCTGCTGCTCGGCGCCAACTATATCCGCTGGCGTTGGATGGATTCGCTGAATTATGAGGCGCTGTGGTACGCCGTCCCGCTGGCGCTGGCCGAAACGCTGGCCTATATCGGCACCTGCCTGTTTACCTTCAACCTCTGGCAAACCCGTGATCCCCTGCCGCAGCCGGCACCTGACGACATCACGCAATGCCTGGCGCAGGCAGATGGCTTGATGCCGCGCCCCCTCAAGGTCGATCTGTTTATCGCCACCTATTCGGAAGATCCCGAGCTGGTGCGCCTCTCCATCCAGGACGCCAAACGGCTGGTCTACCCCCATCCCCTCGACTACAAGATCCACGTGCTGGACGATGGCCGGCGGGAGACGATGCGTCAGGTTGCCAGCCAAGAGGGGGTAAACTACCTGACACGTGACAACAATGCTGGCTTTAAGGCCGGTAACCTGCGCAACGGCATCGAGCAGACCGACGGTGATTTCATCGTCATCTGCGACGCCGATACCCGGGTATTTCCCACCCTATTGAGTCATACCCTGGGCTACTTTCGTGATCCTAAGGTCGCCTGGGTACAAACGCCGCAGTGGTTCTACGATCTGGCGGAGGGGACGCCGCTGCCCCACTGGCTGGCGCGCCGGGGCGGACGATTGGGCCAATGGCTGGGGCGCGGCATCGAGCGACTGGTCGGGCCGATCCGCGTCGGCGAAGATCCCTTTCTCAACGATCCGCAGATGTTCTACGACATCATTCAGCGGCGGCGTAACCGAGCCTATGCCTCTTTTTGCTGCGGCGCCGCCTCGATCCACCGGCGCGAGGCCATCATGCAAACCGCGCTGCGCCAATACGCCTTGGACATCGAGAGCGAGATCGCCCGCTACACCGACGATATCGCCAACCCGCAGCTACGTCAGGATCTGCAGCAGGCCATGCTACCGCACGTCGCCTATGACATGGAGTTGATGCCCTACCGTTTTCATGTCTCCGAGGATATCTACACCTCGATCATGCTGCATGGCGACCTGGAGCACCCTTGGCGTTCGGTGATGCATCCGCAGATCGAATCCAAGATGCTATCGCCGCAGGATCTGCAGACCTGGATGATCCAGCGCTTCAAGTATGCCGCTGGCTCCCTGGATATCTTGCTGCACGACGAGGTCCTCTTCAGCCGTCAACTGCACCTCTCCTGGGCGCAGAAGTTGCTCTACGGCGCCACCTTCTGGTCGTATCTGGCCTGCACCTGGAACCTGATCTTCCTGATCGCCCCGTTAATCTACCTGTTTAGCGGGATTCCCCCCCTGTCGACCTACTCCACCCCCTTTTACCTCCATTTCGTTCCCTACCTGGTCCTGTGCGAGCTGGCGTTTATGTTCGGTACCTGGGGGATCTCGGCCTGGAACGGTAAGGCCTCCTATCTGGCGCTGTTCTCCATGAACCTGCGCGCGCTGGATAACGTGCTCCGCGGCGAAAAGATCCGCTTTCGCGTCACCCCGAAGGAGCGCCAGCAGGGTAACTTCCTGGCGCTGGTCAAACCGCAACTGGCGATCGTCATACTGACCTTACTCGCCTTGTGCTGGGGTGCCCTACAACTGGCCTGGGGCAACATCGTCGACCCCTCGGGCTATATCATCAATATCTTCTGGAGCGTGATGAACATCCTGGCGATGATGCCGATGATCCTCGCCGCGCTCTGGCAACCGCCGGCCCATGATAGCGACGCCGACGCCGCTGACAGCAGGGAGTGCTGAGATGGCACTATCGACCAATTTACTCCGGGCCAGAAGCTACATCGCCACCCTGTGCGGCTTCCTATTGGCATTGGGCATCGTACTCTATGTCGAGCGCCATCAGCCGCCTCCCGCCATTCCCCTGACACCCCAGAACCTCGGCACCGATTTCCCCGCCCTGCCGCCGGCGCGGACACTCAGCTTTCAAGAGGCGATTGGCGCACGTATCGCCTGGCAGTATTTCGTCAACAATACTCAAGCCAGTGGCCTGGTTAACGCCCTGGACCGGCAATCCTATGTCAGCCTGTGGAGCATCGGCGATCAACTGATGGCGACCCTGGCCGCCGAGCGATTAGGGATCATCAGCCGTGCCGAGTTCGATCGCCGTCTCACGGCGACGCTACAGGCCTTGACCACCCTGCCGCTCTCCGCGCGCCAACTCCCCTGGCAGTACTATGACAGCATCAGCCTACGGCCCTATCCGCAGCAGGATGAGGGGGGCATCACCTGGTCCGCCGCCGACATCGGCCGCTTGCTCAGCGCGCTACAGGCCTGTCGTAACCACTACCCCGAACAGGGGGTGGCGATCAATCGCCTCCTCTCCAGCTGGCAGTTAGCCCACCTCTTTCAACAGCGCCCCTATGCCCCCTATGCCCTGCGCCACGCCCCACGCTGGCGGCTGATCAGCCGAAGCGGTGCGGCGGGGCTGGGTTATCGTCTCTATCTACAGTCGGCCCTGAGCGGTCTGGCGCCCAGCGCGGGCATCATCCTGCAACAACCGCTGAGCGGGCAGCGTACCATCGATGTGAATGGGCTCATCCAGTCCGATGATGACCAGATCGATGCGACGGCACTACCTTATGATGAGGTGATCACGCTACGCGCCACCCGCCACCCACTGATCGTGATGGCCCCCTATCTCTTGTCCGCGCTGGAGTATGGTTTCGGACTGGATAATGCGGCCGTGACCTGGCGCATTATCCAGGCGCAACAGAGCCGTTATAACCCCCAGACTGGTAAAAACTTCATCTTCGATGCACGCGAGGGCACCGCGCCTTCCGCGCTAACCGGCGCGCTCACGCCACCGGGCCAGGTGTTGCAGCTCTCGACCCAGGCCGCCTTCGGTTGGCATGCCCTCTTTGACTCGCCGTGGAGCACCCTCTTGCGCCAACAGGTTCAATCGCTGCCCGTTCCCGGTCGGGGTTGGCGTGATGGGGTACGCCTCGACGGCACGGCCAGTCCGGTGTTAAGCGCCGCGACCAACGCGCTGATCCTGGAAAGTCTGCTATACCAGATACAGGGGCCGCTTTTGTGTGCCTACTGCCAGTCTCCCGATGCAACGCTCGCCACCGGCACGACGAGCGTACAGACGAAATGATGCGATAAGGAATGCCTATGTCACTGCCAACGTCAAACTCCGCTTCTCTCTTACGCCTGCTAGGCGGGCTGTGGCTGACGCTACTGCTGGTGCTCCTTGCGCCCGCGACACAGGCCAGCGACATGAGTATTCTACCGGCGGCCGGTTACCCGGCACGGCATGGCGAACTGACTGCGCAAGAAATGGCGGTGGCGCAGAAGGCCTGGGCCTACTTCGTCACCAACTACCAACCGACTACCGGCCTGGTGAACGCCGCTAACGCCTATCCCTCTACCACCATGTGGGATACGGCCTCCTACCTTGCGGCGATGGTGGCGGCGCGTGAACTGGGGCTGGTGAATAAGAGCGAGTTCGATCAACGGATGATCAAACTGCTGGCGACGCTGAATAACCTGGCGCTGTTCCAGAATCAGGCGCCGAACAAGGCTTACAACACCATCACCGCCCAAAAGGTTAACTATATCAACCAGCCGGGCGAGATCGGCTTCTCCGCGTTGGATCTGGGGCGCATGCTGATCTGGCTCAAAATCGTCAAGGAGCGCTACCCGGAGTACGCCAACGATATCGACAACCTGGTGCTACGCTGGGACTTCAGCCATATCATCGATCCCTGTGGCACGCTGTATGGCGCGATACTCGACGACAAAAATCAACCCCTCTATGTTCAGGAGGGGCGACTGGGGTATGAAGAGTACGCCGCCGCCGGTTTCCAGCTGTGGGGCTTTAATACTTGCCAAGCCTCTCGTGCCGAGCCCTATCAATTGGCCGATATCTACTGTGTCCTGGTGCCCTACGACTCGCGCGATCCGCGCCCGACCCAGCAACACAACTATGTCACCACCGAGCCATATGTGCTGTACGGCATGGAGTTAGGTTGGAATAAGGCCAGCACGCCAGCCGCGGGCAACGACGCAGAGACCCACCCCTGGATGCATGACTTCGCCAACCGGGTCTATCAGGCGCAGGAAAACCGTTATCAGATCGCCGGCATCGTCACCGCCCGCTCCGAGCATCAATTAGACCGCGCGCCCTACTTCGTTTACGACACGGTCTTCTCCGATGGCTACGATTGGAACACCCTCACCGATAAGGGGGTCTACACCCCAGAAGACGCCGCCGTCTCGCTAAAGGCGGCGCTGGGGATGTGGGCGCTGTGGCAATCGCCTTACACTGATCTGCTATTCAATACGATTGAGAATGCCAACGATGCCACGAAGGGGTTCTACGAGGGGCTGTACGAAAATGGCAGCGGCCCGATCAAGGAGTTCACCGCCAATAACAACGGAATCATGCTGGAGGCACTCCTGTTTAAGAAACAGGGTCACCTGCTGCCGCCACGGCCAACCGGCGCGGACGACCACGTGCCGGTGCCATCATTATGGGAGAAGACGCTGCTCAATGCCTTCGACGAGAGCAACCAGGCGCGTAGCCGCCCCTTCCTAGCGGCCACGCCTAAGCAAACCAGTTGGTGTAAACAGCAGGGGATCGCCCTACGCAACGCGCCGGCCTGCCCAAGTTGTCAGTGTGCGCAGTGTACCCTCGATGCCCCGATTCAACTGCCACCGGTCAGCGCCTCATGCTTAAAACCCTAACCGGTCTCGCCATCATCGCCGTGCTGGCGCTAACCGCCTGGCTGCTGCCGGGCGGGGTCGCCCCGCTGGATAATGCCTGGCGCTACCTGAGTCACGGTGGCTGGCATCACGCCGGACGCCTGGGCGCCCTCAGCCTTGAGGAGCAACGTTGGGCCGCCATCGCCTGGCGCTACTTCCAGAACAATAACCAACCCGCCAGCGCGCTGGTCAACGGCCAGGATAACTACCCGGTGATCGGCAGCGGCCAGATCGGCGACACCCTGGTGGCGTTGGTCGCCGCGCGCCGGCTAGGGCTGTTGGATGAGGCGGGATTCGATCAGCGCCTCTCCCCCCTGCTGGCCACCCTCAGCCGTCTGCCGCTTACCGAACAGGGACTCCCTAACCGCTACTACGACACCCAGCATCTCACCATGGTCAACGCGGCGCATCAGCCCAGCGGCGACAGTTGGTCGGCCGTCGGCATCGCACGCCTGCTGCTGGGGTTGCGCCTGGTCACCATCGAGGCACCGCAGTACGGTGAGTTTGTCGATCGTCTGCTCCTCGGCTGGAACTTCTGCCCACTGCTCGATGCGCAGGGACGGCTATTGGATGGCGAGCGGCGAGATGGGCGCTGGCAAACCCAGCCCATCACCGATGTGGCGCAGAGCCAGTATGCCGCCGCCGCCATGGGGCTATGGGGCTTCGATGCCCAGCGCAGCGCCAATCCCCCCTATAAGACGATCATCATCGGCCCGAACCAGGTCGATGTCGGCACGCGCGACCCACGCCTGGGCGGCGGTAACCTCAGCGCCGATGGCATCCCCTACCTGCTGGCCGGGCTAGAGTTCAACTGGACGCCGCCGGGCAAGGCGGCGCTCTCCCTGCACGACCTGCGCCAACGCGCCCAGGCGGTCTACCAGGCGCAGGCCTGGCGTTGGCAGAGCCAAGGCGTACTCACCGCGCGCGCCAGCTATGTGCTCAACCAGGCGCCATGGCGCGTCGATAACGCGATCTTCGCCAACGGCTATCCCTGGAACGTCCTCACTGAGACGGGGCAATATCGCCCCGAACTGGCGCTGATCGCCACCCGCGCGGTATTCGGCCTGTGGGTACTGTGGGACAGCCCCTACACCGACGCCCTAATGCGGCTGGGCCGCTTCCCGTACGACGAGCAACGCGGCTGGTATGAAGGCCGTTTCGAGAATAACGCGCAATACAATCCCGCGCTGACCCTCACGACCAACGCCATGGTGCTGGAAGCATTACTGTATAAGGTGAACAACGGTCCGCTGATCCCCCGCCTGCCGGCAGCCAAAGGATATCTGGATAGCCTGTTACGCGAGCCCCTTAACTGGCCACGCCATTGTCTGCCCCAGGAAGGGCGCCAACCTTAAGCCAAGGAGTCGTCATGTCCCGTTGTCCGTCCCTCCCGAGCGCACTGCTACTCATCCTGATCCCGCTGACGGGTACGACACAGACCTTGAGCCTGGACGGCGCCTGGCGCACGCATGACGCCAATCCCCCCTTCTACACGCTCGCCCCCCTGCCCGCGTCGGCAAGCGCCTGGCGGACGCTGCGCGTACCGGCCAACTGGTATAGCCAGGGCCTGGATCACCAAGGCGCACTCTGGTATCAGCGCGAGTTTACCCTACCCCCCTTGGCCACCGATCGCATGGCGACGCTGATCTTTAACGGCGTCGATTACCGCGCCGATGTCTGGCTCAATCGCCGTTATCTCGGCGCTCATCAGGGCTACTTTCAACGCTTCGCCTTAGATGGCAGCGAGGCACTACAGCGCCATAACCGCCTACTGGTGCGCGTCGACAGCCCATTCGAGGCGCCGGGCACGGTTTGGCCGTTACACAAGCGGCTCATCAAGGGAGTCTTAAACCAGCATGATACGCGCCCCGGCGGCGCCTGGTCGCCGCAGGGGCAAGACGCCAACTCCGGCGGGATCTGGCAGCCCGTTTGCCTGAAGATCAGCCGACGCGCCGCCATCGATAATCTGCTACTAACGCCGCGGTTTTCCGCCGATGGCCGCCAGGCGACGCTCAATCTGCGCCTGGACTATCGCGCCCAGGCCGCCATGCCCGCCACCCTCACCTTGCGCATGATCCCCTATAACTTCGTCGGCCGTCACTACCGCCTGACCTTGCCGGTGACGCTGCAACGCGACGGCACCCTCGAGGCGCAGATGGCATTGCCGCGCGTCACACGCTGGTGGCCGGACGGTTATGGCTACCCGGCGCTCTATCAGGTGCGCGTCGCCCTCAACGACGATCACGGAATGATGGATGACGTACAGCAGGTCACCGGGATCCGCCAATTCCGGCAAGATGTCGCGACACAAGCCTGGTATATCAACGGCAAGCGCATCTTCCTACGCGGCACCAACTACATCGCCTCCCCCTGGCTCGGCCAGGTCAGCGCCGCCGATTACCGGCGCGATCTGCTGCTGATGAAACACGCCCATATCAATACGGTGCGTATCCATGCCCATGTGGCGGGCCAAGCCCTCTACCGCCAAGCCGACGAGTTAGGCATGATGCTCTGGCAGGATATGCCGCTACAGTGGGGCTATGACGACTCGCCCGCCTTCGCCGCCGAAGCCGCCCGTCAGGCTACCGCTCTGGTGCGCCAGTTTGGCTCCCATCCCGCCATCATCGTCTGGGTGGGACAGAATGAGCCCCCCTTCAATGCTCCCTGGATGAAGGAGATGTTCGCCGACTGGCAGCCTAACCTCAACCGCCAGCTCGCTCAGCGTGTCGCCGACGCGCTGGGGCAGGATAGCTCACGCGGACTGCATCCCTGGTCTCGGGTCGACGAGCACTTCTGGCAAGGCTGGTACTTCGGCAAGATCAGCGACGTCTTAAAGCCCGCCTATCGCCCGATCATCACCGAATTCGGCGCCCAGGCGTTGCCCGCGTTGCCGACGCTGATGACCATCATCCCGCCCGCCGACCGCTGGCCTGCCAGCACCGATCCTCGCGATCCCGCCTGGCGCGTCTGGATGTATCACAACTTCCAGCCGAGCAATACCTTCGGCCTGGCGGGTGTCAAGCGAGGAAAGGATCTGGCGAGCTTTATCTATAACACCCAACTGAATCAGGCGCACATCATCCAACTGGCCGGCGAAAGTTATCGGCGGCAGCGTTTCCGCCCGGTCACGACCCTGATGCAGTTCATGTTCAGCGAGAGCTGGCCCTCCATGAATTGGGCCGTGGTGGACTATACCCGCCAACCGAAACCGGGCTACTTCGCCCTACAGCGCGCCTTCCAGCCGATCCTGCCCTCCATCGAGCCGATCACCCTGACCTGGCGCGTCGGCCAACCGGGACACGCCGCATTGTGGGCGATCAACGACACCTGGCGTGCCCATCCCGCCAGTCGACTGGTTTGGCAGCTGCGTCAAGGCGGGGTCAGCCTAGAGCACGGTGAGTTGCGCTTCGACCTGCCCGCCGACAGCGGGCAGAAACTGCGCCAGATCCAGGCGACACCACGCGATCAGCAAGATCTGTGGCTCTACGCCACCCTGTACGATGCCCAGGGCAAGACCTTAGGGGAGAATAGCTACCGCTTCGAGGTGGCCGCGCCCTGACACAAACCCGCCGCCTCACGGTGGGTTAACATGGCGATGCCCCACTCGGGTGAAGAGCGCCGTGGCGAGCGTTAATCGTAGCGCCGATCGGCGCTACGCCATCCATGACGTCATGTGACGTACCCGCCAAGGCGCGCACCGTCAACGCACCGTGCCGCTAGCGCCCTGACGCCGACCCATTGCCACGTCGTCGCTTAAAACGGTAGTGTCCAGCTTACGTTGATGGTGCCTTGGCGGAAGTTGGCGTTGCGATCGCTACGCCAGGCGTAACGGGTACCGCTGTAGTTACCGTAAGAGATGGAGAGATCGCCGGGCTGATAGCCGGAAACATAGCCGAAGCTATAGTTATAATCGGAGTCCCAGGGCTGCTGCTGCGAGCGATCGGGGTAATAGAAGGCTGATAGCCGGAAGAAAAAATGCTGCTTCAAGGTATAACCACAACTCCCCAATAAGGCACTTTTCCCCCGTTTCATCTGATTATCTTGTAGGGAATAGTAACGCGGTCCATAGCTATAACCCACCTGGCAGGTCAGGCTATCTTGCGGAAAGATCAACAGATGTTTATTCCAGCTGTCCGGCAAGGCAAACTTATAGGCGGCGGTAATGGTCCCCTGCTCAATATTGGTGCGGCGCTGACCCTGCTGAGGATAAAAATGGTTATTATCGCCGTAGTTACTGTAGACCAAGCTAAAGGTGCCGGGATGCCAGTCATCATAACCAAAGCTATAGACAAAATCGGGGCGATAGCGATTGAGATGCTGTAACGGCACGCGCACCGTCATATTGGCAAAGAAATAGCTTAACGGTGAGTATTGAAAGCTGGCCAGCATGCGCTGATTGACGATATTGCGCATCTCGCTCTGCTCACTATTCAACGGTACGTTGAGCCATTGGTGAGAGAGTGGCGTGCTGTAGGTCAAGGCGGTAGAAAAACGCGCCTCACTACCGGAAAAGAGACGCGCCCAAGGGGTAGTAAAGATTTTGACAGGCGCTTGTTCCGCTTGACTCGCAGCGCCCAGCGCCAACCCTGGGCTAGCGGCTAATAAAAATAATACAATTACGCTACGATAAACTTGATTATCCATGGTGTTATCCGACATCGATCCGCCGTCATGTTCCTTACCGTAAGGATAGATAACATTGTGGCCACCCACCAGCTCAGCGCCAATAAAATCACTCTCTCATCATCATCTTAGTCTGCCAGCAACCACCCATAGGAATAAGCGTAAGAAAATCCATTTCAAGCCACTTTACTGATGGCGTATCGGCACAATGCAGAGCGATTAATCTTTCCTATACTCAAAGAAGCGTGCTCACGAAGAGCCAATGGCGGGCGGATTATGTTTATAAAATACTTTATTATCGGCATACTCAATACGGCCATCCATTGGTTGGTTTTTTTTATCCTGCACCTACAGGGACAGCTGTCACAATCGTTCAGTAATCTATATGCCTTTGCTGTCGCGGTTACCTTCTCTTTTTTCTGCAATGCGCGTTTTACCTTTTGCGATCGTCCTACACTGAAGCGTTATCTCCTGTTTACCAGCTTTATGGGCGCCATCAGCTGGCTAACGGGAGATGTCGGCGATCGCCTGGCGCTTCCCCCGCTTGCGACGGTCGTCGTCTTCTCGCTCATCAGCCTGATCATGGGCTTCTTCTACTCTAAATACATCGTGTTCCGGAGTAAGGCACAATGAAAATCTCCCTGGTGGTTCCGGTATTCAATGAAGAGAGCGCGATCCCGCTGTTTCACCAGGCGGTACGTCAATGCGACGATCTGGCGCCCTATCGCATCGAGATTGTGTTCGTCAACGATGGTAGCAGCGATCAGACCGAAGCAGTTATCGCGCGCCTGATCGACGATGATCCGCTGCTGGTGATGGTTAACTTCTCACGTAACTTCGGCAAAGAGGCGGCACTATTCGCCGGGCTGAAATATGCCAGCGGCGACGCCATGATCCCGATCGATGTCGATCTCCAAGACCCCATCGAGCTGATCCCGCAGATGATCGCCCGCTGGCGTAACGGTGCGGATGTGGTTCTGGCCAAACGCATCGATCGCAGCTCGGATACCCTGATGAAGCGCCTGACCGCCAGCCTCTTTTACCGGGTTCATAACCAGATCGCCTCGACACCGATCGAGATGAATGTGGGAGATTACCGGCTGATGAGCCGCCAAGTGGTCGATGCGGTACTGATGCTGCACGAACGTAACCTGTTTATGAAGGGACTACTCAGTTGGGTCGGCTTCAAGCCCGCCATCGTGACCTACACCCGCCACGAACGGGTGGTCGGACGCAGTAAGTTTAACTTCTGGAAACTGTGGAACCTGGCGCTGGAGGGGATCACCTCTTTCAGCACCATCCCGTTGCGCCTGTGGACCTATATCGGCACCTCGATCGCCGGCTTCGCGCTCTGCTATGCGCTGTATGTGATCATCAAGACGCTGATCTTCGATAACCCGGTGCCCGGCTATCCCTCCATCATGGCCGTGATCCTCTTCCTCGGCGGCATTCAACTGATCGGTATCGGCGTACTCGGCGAGTATATCGGACGGATCTACGTCGAAACCAAGCAACGCCCCCGTTTTATCGTCAAAGAAATCAAGGGTAAAAAATGAACAGCCTGCTAAGACGCCCACTCTCCAATCGGGATGCCTTCCTGTTAATCGCCGCGATCCTGCTGTTCTACGTGCTGCCGCTCATCCTGGCTAACGTCTACTACCGCGATGATACCGAACGCATCCTCAACCCGGCAGCGCCTTGGTACACCCTCGGCCGACCCGGCGCCGATCTGCTGATGCGTCTGTTTACCTTTAACCTGTATGAGTTGACCGACAGCGCGCCGTTGACCCTGATCCTCGGCGTCCTGTTCTTCGCCTGGACCCTGACCTGGGTCGCACGCCGTGCCGAGCAACCGCTCAGCTTTGCCGCGCTGTCACCCTATATTCTGTTATTCTTCAACCCATTCTTCCTGCAGAACCTCTCCTATAAATACGATAGTTTCCCGATGATCGTCGCGCTGGCGCTCTCCACGCTAGCCTTCTTTTTCCCCCGGGATCGCGGCCTGCTCAGCTACCTGATTCCGACGCTGCTGTTGTTCGTCGCACTGACACTCTACCAGCCCTGCGCCAACATCTTCATCGGGTTATATGGCGCCAATCTGATGATCAACTTCTTTAAAAACGGCCAGTCCCCCTGGCGTGAGACGCTATGGGTCGGGGTGGTATTACTGGTTACCAACTCGCTCTATGTCTTGATCATCGACCACTTATTGGCCTTGGGCGGCGGTAATCGTGGGAATATGATCGGGCCGCAGGATGCCCTCTACTGGCTGACGCAAGATTGGCTAATGCTGAAGAAGCTGCTGACCTTCGTTCTCAGCCGTGAACTGAAGTTCCTGTTTTACCCCGCCCTGCTGTGCGTACTCTGGGTCTATCTCCTACGCCTCCAGCAGATGTGGCGCGACGATGTACAGGGCTTAAGCGGGCTGATCTCCTGGCTGATTACGCTCTGCTCACCTTTGGTACTCTTCTTCGCCCTGCTCGGCCCATTATTCTTGCTGAAAGAGGGGGTAACCGACGTCCGCGTGTTATGCGGCTTCTCCGCCACCCTGTTCCTGTTCGCCCACGCGCTCTATCAAGTGGTGATGCGCTACCGGCCCAACTGGAGTTGGCTATGTATCTTGCCCCTGTTCTACTTCCTCGCCTTCAGTTTCCAGTATGGCAACGCGGTTAAAAACCAGCGTGACTATGAGGCGCGCATCTTCGGGTGGCTAAGTTATGACCTGATCGCGCTCAACGCCACCGCCCACGGGAAGATCCTGGTGAATAACTATCCGGATACCGCGCCGGTAACACAGAAGATCGTCGAACATCAGGCGCTGATCGACATGATGTTCAGTCCGGCCTATAACTGGACCGCCCGGCGTATCATCGCCTCCTATGGCATCAACAATGTCGATACCGGTTGGGGGCCGGACTACCGCGACAAGTTGAATGCCCTCTGTGGTGCCAGCACGCCGCCCTTGCGCGATAATAAATTCTACGCCATCTACTCATTCAATAACGACACGCTCGTCTGGTTGAAAAATAAATATTTCTCCGTCTGTGGTAAACCCCACTGACCTCGTGTGTTAGCCACACCTCATCCGCTAAATACTGCCTGGCAATCGCCGGGCAGTATTCACAAAACCCAGCCAAAAGAAAAACGGGCGAGGCTAAATCCACCGCCCGCTATTGATATAGGCCAGCAGCCAGGAGCGGAATAAAAAAACCACCGGCCTAAGCGGTGGCATTGATAATACCCCATAGGGGCGAACTAAAAGCCCTAACAAAAGGCGCTGCCGACTCAGAGCGCGTTAAGTCCAACGACAACAAGGCGAAGCCAAAATCGGTTGCTGAGTACCTTCCTAGACCGGGGTTTATGCAGAAATAAAAATTTATAAATTAGTTACATAAAAAAATTGCCCGGCGCGCAGCGAGCACGCGACACTCATCTGGCTAATACTTGCGAATAATAACAATATGACCTGCCGCGTGATACGCCAACCAGCGCATCGCCAGGCAGGCCGATGATGTCACACAGCACAGCGCGACCGCCAACGGCGGCGCCAAGGAGATCGTATGTTGATCCGTCAAGCCCAGGTCAGCGATGCCGAGCGCATCAATCCCCTATTTATCGCTTATCGTCAGTTTTACCACACCCCCTCCGATGCCGCGCAGACACTGCACTACCTACAGCAACGCCTGCGCAACGGCGAATCGGTGATCTTCTACGCCGAAGATGAGCAAGGGCAGTGTGTCGGTTTCACCCAACTCTATCCCCTGTTCTGCTCTCTGGAGATGAAACGCACCTGGCTGCTCTATGATCTGTTCGTCGATGCACAGGCGCGTCGTCATGGCGTCGCCGGATTGCTGATGCAACGCGCCGAGGCCTTCGCCCGCGAGAGCGGCGCGGCCTTTATCGGCCTGGATACGGCGACGGATAACCACGCCGCCCAGGCGTTGTACCAGGCGCAGGGCTATTGCCGTGATACCGCCTTCTACCACTATCAGTTGAATCTGTCAGCGTCATCCTAACGCACCCTAACGGTGGGGCGGCCCCATCCGCCGCCCCACACGCATCCCGCCTAGCCGCGCGCTCGACTCAACGCGCGCTCAGTCGCCGCGCCAACCGCTCCAACTTCACCATCAGGAGTAATGTGAGCACCACCAGTACGATGGTTAATGCGGCACCGTCGGCAATATTCCCGCGATCGGTCAGGCTAAAGATCGCCACCGGCAGCGTGGTCCATCCCGGCGGATAGATCATCATCGTCGCGCCCAACTCCCCCATCGAAAGCGACAGGCTCAACGCTAGCGCAGACAGCATCCAGGGCGCTAACAACGGTAGGGTGACATGACGCAGACAATAACCGGGCGTCGCCCCCAGACTCGAGGCCACATGCTCCAAGTCTGGCGCCAAGCGAGCCAATCCCGTCGTCACATTGCTAAAGGTGAAGGCCGAGATCAGCACGAAGTGGGCCGCCAACACGATCCACAGCGTACCATTCATCTGTAACGGCCCTTGGCTAAAGGCCACCAAGATCCCCAGCCCCACGGAGACGGAGGGAATGGCGCTCGGGAGATAGAAGAGCAAGCTCAGCCAACGCTGAGTCCTGGCGCCGTAACGTCGCAGCGCCAGCGCCGCCCAGACGCCGCATAGCAGGGCAAACAGGCTGGCGCCAAAGCCGACCGTCAGGCTGGCGAGTAACGCCTGCCAGGCCGCGCCGCTGAGGGCATTCACATAATGTTGCAGCGTGAATCCGCTGGGCAGAATGCCATTCCACTGTTGACTCAGGCTAGACATCAGGATCACCGCCAGCGGTAGCAAGAAGAGCAAGCCAAATAGCGTCGTCGCCAGCGCCCCGGCCACGGCGCGCCCCTTACGTGACCAAATCAGCATGCCTGACTCCTTACGCCACTGTGTGCCGTCGCCAGGCGATACAAGGCAAACAAGCCCAACGACAACACGATATTCATCAAGGCGATCATACAGGCGACGGCATAGTCGGACTCTAAGATCGCCTTGCTATAGACCATCATCGGTAGCGTGTTCACCCCCTTGGCGCCGATGAACAACACGATTCCGAACTCATTGGTGGTCAACAGCAAGCACAGGCTGCCACCCGCCAGCAAGGCCGGCTTCGCCGCCGGGAAGATCACCTGTGCAATCACGCGCGCCGGGCGGGCGCCGAGGATACTGGCGGCCTCCAACTGGCTGTGATCGATCTGGCGCAGGGCGGCGATCAGCGGACGCATCACCAGCGGCGTAAATACCGTGATCTCCGCCAGGATCACCCCCTGGATGGAGTAGAGGAAGTCCAACGGCGGCAGCGCCAAATCGAATAACTGCATCAGCAGACCATTGAACAACCCCGCCGAGCCATAGATAAAGGTGAACGCCAGGGTGATCAAGAAGGTCGGTAAGGCAATGAAGGTCTCCACCACCCGACCGATCAGGCCACTCGCCGGGAAAGGAATAAAGACCAAGATCAGCGCCAACACACTCCCCAGCAACAGACAGCCCGCCGTGGCGCACAGCGCGATCGTCAACGTATTGAACAACGCCGCGATGAAGCGCTTCGACGCCAGTACTTGCCAGAAGGTCTCCAGAGAGAGCTGCCCGGCGCCGTCACGTAGCGCCTGCTCGCCGATCAACAATAGTGGGTAGCAGAATAATATCAGCAGCACCAAGAGCGGTGGTAACAGCCAGAGTACCTGACGCTGCGTTAACGCCGGTTTTGCCCAGTTCATCGATAACTGCATCATGACTCCTCGATCAGGACCGCATCATCGGCTTCAAACCACAGCGCCAAGGCGTCCCCCGGACGGAGCGCCGGATCCCATCGCGTCATCACGACACGGAGCGTCTCACCGGCCACATCGCACAACAGATGGGTCAGATCCCCCTGCCAATGCCAGGAGCGCAGGGTCGCATTCAGACGATGACTCTGCGCACTCTGGGGCGTCAGGGTGATATGCTGTGGACGCAGGCACAACAAGGTGTGCTGACCATGTAATCCGCCACGGCTGAAGGCGCTGACCACCGTTCCGCCACAACTCACGCTCTGCTGGCCGGGTCCATGACGTCTGCCCAGCGCCGTTGCCGTCAGCAGATTGGCGCGGCCAAGAAACTCGGCGGCGAAGCGGTTAGGCGGATGGTGATACAGGGCGCGTGTCTCGCCATGGGCGATCAGACTGCCCTCCTTCATGATGCCGATCTTATCCGCCAGGGTGAGCGCCTCGGTCTGATCATGCGTGACATACAGGATGGTCAACTCGGGGAGTTCGCGATGCAGACGGGCGATCTCCTCCACCATCGTGTGGCGGATCTGGGCATCCAACGCCGAGAGCGGCTCATCCAGCAACAGGACTCGGGGGCGAACGGCGATGGCGCGAGCGATGGCCACCCGCTGCTGCTGGCCGCCAGAGAGTTGGTGCGGGTAACGGTTAACATAGTCGCTCATGCCGACGATCTTCAGCGCCTCCTCGACACGCGCCGCGATCAGCGGCTTGGCTTGCTTCTGGGCACGCAGGCCGAAGGCGACGTTATCCCCGACTCGTAGGTGCGGAAATAGGGCATAATTCTGTACCACCATCGCCAAGCCACGCTGATAAGGCGGCAGGTGTGTCACCTCGCTGTCGCCGATGAGAATACGGCCAGCGGCGGGTTGAACGAAACCGGCCAAGGCGCGCAGTACCGTCGTCTTCCCGGATCCCGACGGCCCGATCAACGCCAACACCTCGCCCGGCTCGATGGTGAGTGAGAGCGGTTTTAAGACCACATGACCGTGATAAGCCACGCGCAGCGCATCAAATTCGATACGGGACGATCCCTGCAGTGCCGCGCGCGGCGATGTCGTCGATTTCATTAACATGGCGGCTTACTCGCTATCGGTAACGCGGTGCCAACGGGCGATGTCGGCCGACAGCGAGAGGGCGACCTCATCCCAGTCCGGCTGCCAACTTTTCACTCCGGCCAGGGTAGCCTTGGCCGTTTGGTAGTTGGCGTCTTGCGGCGTCACATCATCGCGTACCGGCATCCCCCAGGAGAGCGCGCTGACACGCTGTTGCGCCTCCTGGCTCAACAGGAAGTCGATCAGTCGCTTCCCGTTCTCACTCTGCGGCGCACCCTGTACCAGCGCGATCACATAGGGAATGGCCAACGCACTACGTTCGCCCTGGGCATCGGCCGGCCAGAAGATCCGGACGTTGGGATTACGCACCATCTGCGCTAGGTTCATCTGCAAGTCGCCATTGGCCACATACAGCTCGCCCTTATTCACCAGCGCGGTCAACTTGCCCGTCGAGGCGGAGGGCCCGACGTTGTTGGCCTGCAACTGCGCCAGATAGGCGTAGCCCGCCTCCTTGCCAGCGAAACTGTGAAAGACCTGCAACATGACGGCCGTGCCATCGGCGGCCTGTCCCGGCGTCGAGTATTGCAGCTTATTCTTAAAGCGCGCATCCAGCAGATCCTGCCAGCTGGCTGGCGGGGTTTTCAGTCGCTTGTCATTGTAGATAAAGCTCAGGTAGTTCTTCACCAAGGGGGTGTAGTAGTCGGTGCTACCAGGGATCTGATCGGCCGCGGCGGGGCGAAAGGCGGCCAGCAGCTTTTCCGCCGCGGCACGCTGAATAAACGGCGGCGCGGTCACTAACACGTCGGCCTGTGGATTAGTCCGCTCCTTGGCCAGCCGCTCGACGACCACGCCTCCCCCGCCCTCCACATAGCGTACCGTGATACCCGTCGCCTGGGTGAAGGCGGCGAATTGCGCCTGATACCAACTGTTGTTGCCATCGTGCAGCCCATCGATCGAGTAGACGGTGACGATCGGCGCGGCCCAAACCGGGGTGCTGCCCAGCGCGACGGCAGACAGTAGAGCGAGTGTGGAAAGTTTCATCGTAGTAGCCTCATGGGGACGTTACAGTTTTCTGGCCTATACCAGTTTTACCCATTACGCTAAACGGCTTTTATGACAATAGTATGAATCGACGAGGAAACGAGAACGGGATAGCCGGAAAAGACGCTGGCGAAGAGGAACCGCTGATCGAGCCCCCGATGCCGACGCGGCGCCTTAACCAACGGCGGCAGGCGGCAGGCGGCAGGCGGCAGGCGGCAGGCGGCAGTAGGCAGGCGGCAGTAGGCAGTAGGCAGTAGGCAGTAGGCAGTAGGCAGTAGGCAGTAGGCAGTAGGCAGTAGGCAGTAGGCAGTAGGCAGTA
>NZ_JBIUCY010000022.1:0-48886 GCF_044540725.1 Edwardsiella sp. A.80236 | reverse complement strand
ATGCCGAACTCAGAAGTGAAACGCCGTAGCGCCGATGGTAGTGTGGGGTCTCCCCATGCGAGAGTAGGGAACTGCCAAGCATTAAATAAAGCAAAAAAGCCGCTCAATGAGCGGCTTTTTTGCGTTTAACGCCAATCATCCTGCACCTCTTTATGTATGATTCGATATCGATGGGGAGTTATCCTCCCGCACCGACGGATTTATTTTCTTTTGCTACTCTTTTGAGCTTGCAACCAATTCTGTACGAAGTCGGCGATCTCCTCGACGTGGTTGATATTGAGCAGAGGTACATGGCAGGGATGGGGATGGTCACTGGCTAAAGCGATGACATGCTCATCGAGTAAACCGGCGAAGGGCTTCCCTACCGTTTGCCGATAGAGTGCAATCTTAGCGATAGTTTCATGCTTAAATCCCTCCACTAAAATAAGATCGCAGCGGGCGGCATCAATACGCGAGGCGAGAAAGCGCAAATCGAGGGGGGATTGTTCGGGGGTCTCTGTCATCAGGGCCCAACGTAAATCGCTGGCCACTAGGGTTTGCTCGGCGCCCGCCTTACGCAATTCATAGCTGTCTTTACCCGGCGTATCAACATCCATATCGTGGTGAGTATGTTTGATCAGTGCGATACGGATGCCACGCGTGTTTAGACAAGGGATGAGTTTTTTGAGTAACGTCGTTTTTCCTGTGCCGCTGTAGGCGGCAATACCCAGTAGAGGAGGCGTATTCACGATAGTCTCGGTTCCTGTTGCTGAGCCTGCTGACACTCTTGCAGGCTGTTGATATTGATAAAATTTGCACATCGCGGATCGTGAACGGCCTGAGCGTGTACCTGTGCCATGAATAACATCAACTTGCGGTCACCCTGTTGTAGGAATTGCTCGAGGGCGGGCAAGATGTCGCGATGCCAGAGCGCTAATGTTGGATGGCTGTGTTCGCCGTCGTCGATATAGGCTACATGAGCATCGCCTTTACCCTGCCACAGGATATCGACCAGATCGTGAGGAATGAAAGGGGAATCACAAGGAACAGTGATAAGCCACTCGCTTTGACATTGCGCTAATCCGGCGGCAACACCGGCGAGTGGACCAGGAAAGTCAGGTAGACTATCACCGATAACCTTACAGCCACTTTGTTGGTAAACCCCCTGGTTACGGTTCGCGCTGATGACGACTCGACATACTTGTGGCGCTAGACGCTGAAGTACCCATTGGTATAACGGGAGTCCATGTAAGGTGACTAATCCTTTATCTTTGCCTTGCATGCGGGTTGCGCGCCCTCCAGCCAGAATAACGCCTTCAATATCCTGCATAATGAGCGTGCTCCTCGGATTATGGTTAGCGATCACCTGATTAGGGTCATCCATATAGTCATCGATGTAATAGTTTGTAAATAGTGAGTGTTATACGGTAAACGGCTATCTTTGTTAAATTAGGATTGCTAGTTTTAGCGGCTTAGTAAAGATAAAAGAGAAGGTACTCCATGAAATGTCATCGCGTTAACGAATTGATTGAGTTGATCCATCCGGCCTGGCAACAGGAGCCGGATCTGAATCTCATCCAGTTTCTGCAGCAACTAGCTAATGAGGCGGGGTATGAGGGAGCCTTAGCCGATTTAACCGACGATATCCTCATTTATCACCTCAAGATGCGCGGTAGTGAGAAGAGCGCGGTGATCCCAGGATTACAGAAAGATTATGAGGAAGACTTTAAAACGGCGCTGCTGCGTGCACGCGGTGTGATTAAAGATTAATCTCATGACGACATCGGCCTTTAACTTCCAGACGCTAACCCCTGATTTGATATTGGAGGGTTTAGCACAGTGTGGGATCCGCGTCGACTCTGGGCTTAGCGAACTCAATAGCTATGAAAATCGCGTCTATCAGTTGATGGACGAGGAGCGGCAGCGCTATGTGGTGAAGTTTTACCGCCCGGAGCGTTGGAGCGATGCTCAGATTGCCGAGGAGCATGCCTTTGCGGCGGAGCTCGTGCAGGCGGAGATCCCGTTGGCGGCGCCACTTCGCCTACAGGGTGCAACGTTACATCATTATCAGGGTTATGCCTTTGCTGTCTTTCCTAGCCTTGGCGGGCGTCAGTATGAGGTAGATAACCTCGATCAGCTGGAGTGGGTCGGTCGTTATCTAGGGCGAATCCACCAGGTCGGCCGCTGTCAGCGTTTCAGGGAGCGCCCTACGATGGGGTTGGATGAATATGTCTACCAGCCTCGTGCTGAATTGGCGCACTCGCCTCTGGTCCCCGATGATCTACGTGAGAGTCTCCTCGCAACGTTGGATGCATTGATCGGTGCCTTGGTGGTGCTATGGCGGGATGATTACTCATTGTTACGTTTGCATGGTGATTGCCATCCCGGCAATATTCTGTGGCGGGATGGTCCGCTCTTTGTCGATCTGGATGATGCCCGCAATGGTCCGGCGATCCAGGATCTGTGGATGTTGCTTAACGGCGATGAAGCAGAGAAACGATTACAGTTGGATATCGTGTTGGAGGCCTACACCGAGTTCAGCGATTTTGATGTTCGGGAGTTAGCGCTGATCGAGCCATTGCGTGCCATGCGTATGATTCATTATCTCGCATGGGTATGTCGCCGTTGGCAGGATCCGGCTTTTCCTCGTAGTTTCCCCTGGATGGCGGATCGCCAGTTTTGGCACAGTCAGATCCAGACCTTTCATCAGCAGTTGGGTCTATTACAGGCTGCCCCGCTGAAATTGACCCCAATGTATTGATAACCAAGCCCTGAGGATGGAGATGAGAGTATGAAAAAGATGTGGCTGGCCCTACTGGGCATGGTAATGGCATTTGGTGTATCGGCTGCCCCCTTTACCAATGGCGAACAATATATCACCCTGGATAAGCCAGTAAATGGTGCACCACAGGTGTTAGAATTTTTCTCTTTTTATTGCCCGCACTGTTATGAGTTTGCTGAGGTTTACCATATTCCTCAAACCATTGAGAGCAAGTTGCCGCAAGGCGTTAAGCTGACTAAATACCACGTCGAATTCTTGGGACCGTTAGGGAAACAGTTGACTCAGGCTTGGGCGGTAGCCATGGCGTTAGGCGTCGAGAATAAGATTACCCAACCGATGTTTGATGCGGTACAGAAGAGTCAGACGATTAAGAGTGCGGCGGATATCCGTAACGTCTTCATTCAGGCTGGGATCCCTGCGGCAGAATATGATGCTGCTTTAGATAGCTTTGTGGTGAAATCTCTGGTGGTTCAGCAAGAGAAAGCGGCACAAGATTTCCAACTACGTGGTGTGCCTGCCGTCTTTGTTAATGGTAAATATATGGTCAGAAACGAGGGGTTGGATACTAGCTCAATGGAAAATTATGTTAAACAGTTTGCTAATGTAGTGCAGTTCCTGGCGACACAACCCTAAATACCACTCGCCCTATAAGACGTCGAATAGTGGATCTATTCGACGTCTTTCTTATTTATGATTTATGCTGATATTTTTGACGCAGTTGGCTGATTAACTGGTCCTTGCGCTGCCAAAGGGTATTCAACCAGAGCTGAAAGTGACGCTTAAAGCCCTTATCATTGAAGTAGTCTCCGCGAATCTCATCACTGATAGGAATCGTTTCGATATCGACGACGATGCTTTGCATGCGCCCACAAAGGAGATCCCAAAATGGCCGGTGTAGATTGTTTGGATAGAGCAGCGTCACATTGAGTACGCGATCGAACTGTGATCCCAACGCACTGAGGGTAAAGGCAATGCCGGCTGCTTTAGGCTGCAATAGATTCTGATATGGCGAATGTTGTTGCTCACGTTTTTCCGTAGTACAACGCGATCCTTCGACGAAGTTGACGATGGTGGTGGGGTGTAGACGGAATTTCTCGCATGAGCGGCGGGTTGTCTCAATATCCTTACCGCGACGCTCCGGATGTTTCAGCAAATAGCTGCGAGAATAACGGCGCATGAATGGCATATCCAATGCCCAGCAAGCGAGGCCGATAAAAGGCACCCAAGCGAGCTGCTGCTTGAGGAAATACTTATTCATGGGGATATGATTGCGGAGTAATACACAGAGTACCACAATATCTGTCCAGCTTTGGTGGTTGCTGATTAGCAAATACCAGTTCTCTTTGCTTAGCCCCTCCAACCCACGAACATGCCAACGGAGCTTGGGGTTGAGGCTCATTAATCCCGCGAGTCCCTGACACCAGCACCACATTAAGCCATCGGAATAACGAGAAATAGCGCGCGATACGTTGGGGAAGGGTAAGAGTAGCTTTACCACACCGAGCAGAGCGATGGGGATCGAGCAGGCGGCGGTGACTATGATGGTCAACAATGTTGTAAGTACAAAGATAAATGGAGACAACATCGAAGCAAGCAACATAGGCATCTGAGGGACACATCGCAGTTTATGGAATAAGGTCAGTAATTTTAACAGAAGGGGACGACTGTCGGCACATTTTGTCCCCCACGACACGTTGATGTTAAAAGGCACTCGGCGTCTGAAAAATCACCGACACAATAATAATAGCTAAACAATAGGGTAGCGATTTTCCTGACGACAATAAATCTATGCACAATGCATCTACTATTAATTTATGCAGAGATATTATTGGAGATAAAGTGTAATTAATTGATTTGTATGTGAAATATATTATAACCCTTGCCTGATTCTTCCCCGTGAGCTAAAAGAACACGATTTTGTACACAAACTTATCCACAGCGCGATCCTGCCAGATCTCGCATAGAACGGGGAGACAAAACGATGCTGAGCATTCGTCAGCGCACTCGACCTGTGGCATGCTTATGATCTGATGACCACCACGATAAAGATAGATTATGGCCCAGATAGCTGAAAATCCCCTGATCCTGGTTGATGGATCCTCATACCTCTACCGCGCCTATCATGCGTTTCCGCCGTTGACCAATGGCGCTGGCGAGCCTACCGGGGCGATGTACGGTGTGCTGAATATGCTGCGTAGTTTGATTATGCAGTACCAGCCGAGCCATATTGCCGTTGTCTTCGATGCCAAGGGCAAGACTTTCCGTGATGAGTTATTCGCTGAATATAAATCACATCGTCCTCCAATGCCGGACGACTTGCGTGAGCAGATTGCACCATTGCATCAAATGGTACAGGCGATGGGATTACCGTTGTTGGTGGTACCGGGTGTCGAGGCTGATGATGTGATCGGTACATTGGCACGTCGAGCCGAGCAGGCAGGGCGTCATGTGTTGATCAGCACTGGCGATAAAGACATGGCACAGCTGGTGACGCCGAACATCACCTTAATCAACACGATGACCAATACGGTCCTGGGGCCTCAGGAAGTATTTGATAAATACGGTGTTCCTCCAGAGTTGATAATCGACTTTCTAGCATTAATGGGCGACGCATCAGATAATATTCCTGGCGTCCCAGGGGTCGGTGAGAAGACAGCGCAGGCACTGTTGCAGGGGATCGGCGGATTGCAGTCGATCTATGGGGACATCGACCGTGTCGCAACCTTGAGTTTTCGCGGAGCGAAAACCATGGGGGCAAAGCTACTGCTCAATAAAGAGAAGGCCGACCTCTCCTATCTGTTGGCGACCATTAAAACCGATGTCGATTTGGCGCTGGATTGCGATGATTTAGCGATCAAACCGCTAGATAGCGCCACGTTGCATACCCTGTTTCAACGCTATGAGTTTAAACGTTGGCTGAGCGATGCGCAGGATGGATCCTGGCTCACGGCTGCACAGGGGATGAAAACGAAGGCGGTGAAACCTGCCAGCGAGGAGGCGAACCTGTCCGCCGTGGCAACCGCGGCGACGCTTTCACGCGAGGGGTATCAAACGATTTTAGATGAGGCGGCGTTAGAGGCATTGATTGCTCGTTTGCAACACGTTGGTTGCTTCGCCTTCGATACAGAAACCGACTCGTTGGATGTCTTATCCGCTAACTTGGTGGGGATCTCGTGCGCCGATGCGCCGGGACAAGCTTATTATATCCCATTGGCTCATGATTACCTGGATGCGCCGGCGCAGCTCGATCGTGAGTGGGTGCTGGCTCGCTTACAGCCACTATTGGAAGACGAAAAGGTCGCCAAAGTCGGGCAGAATCTGAAGTACGATATCGGCGTGATGGCGCGTCATGGCATCATCCTGCGTGGCGTGGCGTTTGACACCATGCTGGAGTCGTATGTCTTGAATAGTGTGGCCGGGCGTCACGATATGGATAGCCTGGCTGCCCGCCATCTGGATCATAAGACCATTACTTTTGAAGAGGTGGCGGGAAAAGGGAAAGGCCAACTGACCTTTAACCAAATTCCCTTGGAGCAGGCGGCCGAGTATGCGGCTGAAGATGCCGATGTGACCCTGCGCTTACACCAACGTCTCTGGCCGACGTTGGAGAGTGAGGCGGGACCTCGTCATGTCTTTTGTGACATCGATATGCCATTGGTTCCCGTACTGTCACGGATGGAGCGCACCGGGGTATTGATCGATAGCACTATCTTAGGTCAACACTCCCAGGAACTGGCGGTACGTCTGAGCGCGTTGGAACAACAGGCGCATACCTTGGCGGATGAGCCCTTCAATCTCTCTTCGACTAAACAGCTCCAGAGTATCCTGTTCGACAAACAACAGCTGCCGATTCTGAAGAAGACGCCGGGTGGCGCGCCATCAACGAATGAAGAGGTATTGGTTGAGTTAGCGGAGCAGGGATATGAGCTACCGCAGGTGATCCTGGATTACCGTACACTCGCTAAGTTGAAGAGTACTTATACCGATAAGCTGCCGCAGATGGTAAGCCCACTAACCGGACGGGTTCATACTTCTTATCATCAGGCTGTCACCGCGACGGGGCGGCTCTCTTCCAGCGATCCCAACCTGCAAAATATTCCGGTACGCAGCGACGAGGGGCGGCGTATTCGTCAGGCGTTTATCGCGCCAGCAGGCAGTAAGATCGTAGCGGCGGACTATTCTCAGATCGAATTACGTATCATGGCGCATCTGTCGGGCGATCGTGGGCTGTTGGAGGCCTTTGCGGCGGGGAAAGATATCCACCGTGCGACGGCCGCCGAAGTCTTTGGTCTGCCGTTGGAGGCGGTAACGGCCGATCAACGGCGCAGCGCCAAGGCGATTAACTTTGGCCTGATTTATGGTATGAGCGCCTTTGGGCTGGCACGCCAGTTGAATATTGGTCGTAACGAGGCTCAGCGTTACATGGATCTCTATTTCGAGCGTTATCCGGGCGTATTGGCTTATATGGAGCGGACACGTCAACAGGCGTCTGAACAAGGGTATGTCGAGACGCTAGATGGTCGGAGGCTCTATCTGCCGGAGATTAATGCGCGTAATGCGATGCGTCGCAAGGCTGCAGAACGGGCGGCGATCAACGCACCGATGCAGGGAACTGCCGCGGATATTATTAAGCGGGCGATGATCGCCGTCGATGCCTGGTTACAGCAGTCGCAGCCACAGGTACGCATGATTATGCAGGTACACGATGAATTGGTCTTCGAGGTGCCGGAGGCGCAGGTTGACGAGGTCGTCAGTCACGTTCGTACATTGATGGAGGGCAGCTTGGCGCTGGCCGTACCCTTGAAGGTTGATATCGGCTGTGGTGAAAATTGGGATCAAGCGCATTGAATGGTGTCGATTTAATCCTTTTATGTAATTTACCTACATAAAAACGCAGTTAATGCACAAAATAGCGACGTTAACGGTGTTTATTGTGTAACTAAACAACGAAAAAGTTTGCGCATACTCTAAAATGTTGTACAGTTACCGATGTAGGGTACAGAGGTAAGATGTTCTATCTTTCAGACCTTTTACTTCACGTAATCGGATTTGGCTGATTATTAGCCGCCCCAGTCAGTTATGACTGGGGCGTTTTTTTTGTAGGGAATGCCTACCCCACCCTGTGTTCTTGCCCCTTTATTCGTCCAGACCGTGGTGAGGGCGCATGGCGTATCGTTTTCCCTGTTTAACCGTGTGTTATCCCTGAGTTTTCATGTCTATTCGTGGTTATTTTGTGGAAAAATTACATAAAAAAAGCCGCTGATGCGGCTTGTGTCAGATAGCGTAATCCTAGCATGCGGTGTTATTCACCGAGACTCGACGCATCATCGCTGTCTTCGGCTTGTTGCGGTGCGATCTCGCTGAACCAGGTATCCAGCTTGTCACGCAGTTTATCGACACCGAATTTTTTCAGTGAAGAGAAAGCCTCGACTTGAATATCCCCCATGAACGGCAAGACGGCTTCGCGTACCAGATTAAGCTGTGCCTTGCGGGCTCCGGAAGCTAACTTGTCCGCTTTCGTGAGCAACAGTAACACCGGCAATCCGGCCTCGACGGCCCAAGCGATCATCTGCTGGTCAAGATCCTTCAGCGGGTGACGGATGTCCATCAGCACCACTAATCCCTTCAGACATTGACGTTGTTGTAGATATTCACCCAGAGCGCGCTGCCATTTGCGCTTCATCTCTTCCGGCACCTCGGCATAACCGTAGCCGGGTAGATCGACCAGACGCACACCATCGTCAACTTCGAACAAGTTGATGAGCTGAGTACGTCCCGGTGTTTTACTGGTGCGAGCCAAGCTCTTTTGATTGGTGAGGGTATTTAATGCGCTGGATTTCCCGGCATTAGAACGCCCGGCGAACGCGACTTCGATACCGATATCCGCAGGCAGGTGGCGAATATCTGGGGCGCTGGTGACGAAATGCGTCACATGGTAGTTATAAGTTTGACGGGCCAAGCTGGTCGTCTCCCTGTTGCTGGCAGAATAATGGTGGGAATTATAACCATAAAGGCGCGCAAGGGCGCGTAAATCCGTCACCTGTTTAGTCTGGGTGCTGTAAGACACAGGCATCTCATCATGTGCGAGATCGACGATAGCCTATGCTGAAAAAACCGTTTCATACTGTAAGGCTTTGATTTTTTACTTATTCATATTCAATTAATTACATAACTTATGTGATCTGTATCGTGGGAAGAGCGCGAGAGAACCATATTGTCGTTTACCGTCAGTAAGATAGAGTGATTACACGGTAGGGATGCCGTGAAAGGGACCTCAAGACCAGGATGGTGAGAGATCGGGTGTGTCAGGATGACGCAGCGAGATGCAGGATGCAGCCATAGGACGTGGCTTGGCAGACAGGATGTTTGTCACAGGGAAGAGGCTCGAGGATGAGCTGCCCCGTGAGGGGGCTCAAGGAAGAGAGCAGGGACGCACAAGCGCAAAGGGATAAACCGGGACGTTGTTTGCCGTTAAGGACGATGAGTGTCAATATCCTTCTGCAGAAGGTATAGAATTAAGGCGACAGTTTAGACTGTCGCCTTTTTTCTTTGCGGCCTTTCTGATAGATTCCGCCGCAGTTTTCGACATCTCTGACCAAGAGTATAAGTTATGAGTCCGGTGAATAAATCTAAGGCCGTTAAAGGCAAAAAAACACGTAAGACCCGCCAGGAGCTAGATCTGGAGGGACGTGAGCGTAAACGCCAGAAGAAGCGCCGCGGCCATAAGCCGGGTGCACGTAATAATGAGCAGAGTACCCAAGGTGGGAAGGGCGGCATACATGCCGATCGCGATCCGCGCATCGGTAGCAAAAAGCCGGTCACGTTGGTGGTCGAGCCTGGCGTCGTGAAAAGTCGGGTACAGGTTGTGAAGCAGCCAGAGACGAAGACAGTATTGACGCCGGAGGCAGAACTGGCGCGTTTGGAAAATGATCCGCGTCTGGATGCCTTGCTGGAGCGCTTGGAAGAAGGCGCGACGCTGAACAGTGAGGAGCAGCGTTATGTGGATGAGATGCTGGATCGCATCGATGAATTGATGGAAGAGTTGGGCATCGAACTGGAAGATGACGAGGAGGAAGAGAAAGACGAGGACATCATGCAGCTGCTGCGCCGCGGTAGCCCAAAAGATGCGATCTGATGCCGAATGGCGTTGATTCTGGTCATAGCCTCGTTGCTCACATGTTATCTACTGTGGTTATTGGCTAAACTATGGCGGCTGTCGCAGCGCAAAACGCGCTGGCAACGAGCCGCCATACGTTACGGTCGGCCACCGGCTTCTCCACTGCGTGCCGGCAGGAGAAAACAGAATAAGGAGTGAGCACCCATGTCGGAACAGACTATCGTCTGGGATCTGGCCCTGATCCAAAAATATAACTATTCCGGGCCACGCTATACCTCATACCCCACCGCGCTGGAGTTTAACGAAGACTTTAACGAAGCGGCTTTTCAACGTGCGGTGGTCCGTTATCCCGAGCGTGCACTATCTCTCTACGTCCATATCCCGTTCTGTCACAAGCTGTGTTATTTCTGCGGCTGCAACAAGATTGTCACTCGCCAGACGCATAAGGCAGATGAGTATCTGGATAAACTGGCATTGGAGATTGCTGCACGGGCTCCGTTGTTTGCCGGGCGTACCGTCAGTCAGTTGCATTGGGGGGGCGGAACGCCGACCTATCTCAATAAGGCGCAGATTAGTCGCCTGATGGCGTTGTTGCGTACACACTTTCATTTTGCCCCGCAGGCTGAGATTTCAATCGAGATCGATCCGCGTGAGATAGAACTGGACGTCCTCGATCATCTGCGTCATGAAGGATTTAATCGCCTCAGCATGGGGGTACAGGACTTTAATAAGACGGTACAACAGCTGGTTAACCGTGAGCAGGATGAGGCGTTCATCTTCGCCCTATTGCGTCACGCGCGGGAAATCGGCTTTACTTCGACTAATATCGATCTGATTTATGGCCTGCCGCGTCAGACCCCGGAGAGTTTCGCTTTTACCCTACAAAAGGTGATCGAGTTAAATCCCGATCGCCTAAGTATCTTTAACTACGCGCATATGCCGAAGCTCTTCGCCGCTCAGCGTAAGATTAAGGATGCCGACCTGCCCAGCGCCGATCACAAGCTGGCGATCTTGCAGCAGAGTATCGCGACCTTGACGGGGGTCGGTTACCAGTTTATCGGTATGGATCACTTTGCCCATCGGGATGATGAGCTGGCGGTGGCTCAGCGGGCCGGTAAGTTGCACCGTAATTTCCAGGGGTATACGACCCAGGGCGATAGCGATCTGCTGGGATTAGGCGTGTCGGCGATTAGTATGATCGGCGATAGTTACTCGCAGAATCTGAAGGTACTGAAGGAGTATTACGCTGCGGTTGAAGCGCAGGGTACCGCGTTATGGCGTGGATTGACCATGAGCCAAGATGATTGTATCCGCCGTGACGTGATCAAGGGGCTCATTTGTAATTTCCGCCTCGATTACGCCCCGATCGAGCAACACTATGGTATTCGCTTCGTGGACTACTTCGTCGAGGATTTGGTGCTACTTCGCCCGTTGGCTCAGGATGGGCTGGTGGAGTTGGGGGCGGATGCCATTACCGTGACGCCGCGTGGGCGTCTATTGATTCGCAATATTTGCATGTGTTTTGATGTCTATCTACGCCGTCAGGCACGGATGCAACAGTTCTCTCGTGTGATTTAAGCATCGGGCCAGAGCCGGATACCAAACAGCCCCGCATAAGCGGGGCTGTTTGGTTTAGCGTGTGTCGAGATGGTGGACGTGGTTAGACGCTCCAGAATAACAGCGCTAATAACTGGGGCGACATGATGCGCAAGAACATCGCCAGAGGATACACGGTGGCATAGGAGAGCGCGGCCGCCCCGCTCGTGGCATGCAGACCATTAGCGAAGGCGAGGGCTGGGGGATCGGTCATGGCGCCAGCCAGCATGCCGCAGAGCGTCAGGTAGTTCATCTTGATCAGTAGGCGTGCCATGATGGCTGCGGTGATCAGCGGAATGGCGGTGATCAGGATGCCATAACCAATCCAGGTGACCCCTTCGCCGTTGATCAGCGTATCGATGAAGTTACCGCCTGATTTTAGTCCGACGACCGCCAGAAACAGCACGATCCCCAGCTCGCGTAGGGCCAGGTTGGCGCTGGGTGGCATAAACCAGTACAGCTTGCCGATGCTACCGATACGGCCAAGAATGAGGGCAACGACTAACGGGCCACCGGCTAATCCTAGTTTGAGCGCCGCCGGAAATCCGGGGATAAACAATGGGATCGAACCTAGTAGTACCCCTAACCCAATACCGATAAAGACCGGTAGCATTTGCACCTGTTGCAGTTTTTGCTGCGCGTTGCCGACGATGGCGGCGACGGCATCGATCGATTGGGGGCGTCCGACCAGATTCAGGATATCACCAAACTGAAGGGTCGCATTGTTGCCCGCCACTAATTCGACCCCGGCGCGGTTGAGGCGGGAAATGACCACATCGTACTTTTGCTTCAGGTTAAGATCGCGGATCTTCTTCCCTAACACTTTCTCGTTCGTCACGACGACACGACTGACTTGGAGCTCTGTGCCGCGTGTCGACAGTGACGTATCGACCTGTTCGCCGATCACCAACCGGGCGCTCTCCAGCTCTGGTTTCTGTCCAACCAGATGAAGGAGATCGCCGATCGCTATTTGAGTCGTTGGCAACGGTACCATCAGTAGATCGCCCCGCTTGAGACGCGAGCAGACGATGGTATCGCTATTCAGGATCGGGACATCTTGAATCGATAGACCGTCCAGATTTGGATTGCGTACCATGATATTCATGGTTTGCAGCAGTTCATGATGATGGCCATTACGCGAATCGAAGTCACGCGCCTCGGCATCGACGTTGATGCGGAATAGTAAGCGTACTAACCACATCACCAAGAGGATCCCGCAAATTCCAAACGGGTAGGCCATGGCGTAGCCCATCCCCATCAGATTGATTTGGTCGGGCGCCGATCCTAAATCGGTCAGGATCTGTTGTCCGGCACCAAGCGCGGGGGTATTGGTGACCGCGCCGGAGAAAATCCCAAGGATGATGGGCAAGGGGACGTCGAACAGCTTATAGATGGCGGCGGTGATCAGGCCACTGATCGCCACCATTAAGACAGCAAAGGCGTTGAGGCGTAGCCCCGAGACGCGTAGTGATGAGAAGAACCCCGGCCCAACCTGGATGCCGATGCTGTAGACGAACAGGATTAGGCCAAACTCCTGAATAAAATGCAGCATATCGTTGTTGAGGATCAGCTGATAGCTTTGGGCGAAATGGCCGACGATAATGCCGCCGAACAACACGCCGCCGATCCCAAGGCCAACGCCGTAAATCCGCCAGTTACCGATCCATAACCCAAGTACGGCGACCAGCGATAGCATACTGACCGTTAGGGCGATATCACTCATGGACACATCCTTGATAGTAAGAAGATCCGCTATAAATCTATACGGTTATATAACCGTATGAGGACGCATGGAAAAATCACCTATTCTATTCTCACAGAATACTGCATAGGGTTATGTGCCATCAGGCACATAACCCTATGGCATGTATTGGCTATCCTAGCAGATATTCGCGCAGGCGCGGTGTAGTAAGCGGTTACGACAGGATGCCGCTACACCACAAGAAGGTATAGGGTTAGCCTAAGAGATGAAATAGCGCGGCGCATAACACGGCGGCAACGGCGGCATGTGAAGAGGGACCACCAGCCGAACTGAGTTCGGCACCGTGAGAGAGCATGGCATACAGTGAGTCGATCATCATAATTCTCCCTGAAAATGTCGTCGATCATACGCGTCGCACCGGACGTGTAAAGATCGTACTTGGCGTTTTTTTGTGCGGCGCGTGGCGTTTTTACTCAGTAATCAGCACGCCATTGACTATTCCATGCCTAATTCTTTCAGTTTACGGGTTAGCGTATTTCGTCCCCAGCCTAACAATCGCGCCGCCTCTTGCTTGTGCCCTTGGGTGTGCTGTAGCGCACAGGTTAATAGGGTACGTTCCATTTCTGGGAGCGCCTCAGCGAGCAGATCCTGCCGTCCATTCTGTAAGGCTTGCTGCGCCCACTGGCGTAGTAATAGAGGCCAATTGGCAGGGCTATCCGATGGACAGGATGTCGTGTCATGGGGTTCGCTAAGGCGCTCATTCGGGAGATCTTGGACGAGCACCTCTTGGCCGGCGGCCATGACCGTCAGCCAGCGGCAAGTATTTTCCAGTTGGCGCACGTTACCAGGCCAGGGCAGGCGTGTTAACGCCGCCTCGGCCTCGGGACTCAACACCTTAGCTTCAACGCCCAACTCGCGCGCGGCGACTTTGAGGAAGTGGCGCGCCAGGCGGGGAATATCCTCACGCCGTTCGCGTAGTGGGGGCAGGTGAATACGGATGACGTTGAGGCGGTGAAACAGATCTTCGCGAAACTTCCCCTCCTGGACCCGCACCTCCAGATGCTGGTGGGTGGCGGCGATGATGCGTACGTCGACCTTGACCGGCGCATAGCCACCAATACGGTAAAACTGACCATCGGCTAACACGCGCAGCAGGCGGGTTTGGACATCCAATGGCATGTCGCCGATCTCATCGAGAAACAGGGTACCACCATCCGCCTGTTCGAAGCGTCCCTGACGGATTTGGTTGGCGCCGGTGAAGGCTCCCTTCTCGTGGCCGAATAACTCAGACTCGATCAGATCGCGTGGGATAGCCGCCATATTCAAGGCGATAAAGGGGGCTTGGGCGCGAGGGCTATGGCGATGTAGGGCGTGAGCGACTAACTCCTTACCGGTTCCCGACTCACCGTTGATCAAGACACTGATGGAGGAGCGAGACAGTCGACCGATGATACGAAATACATCCTGCATCGCGGCAGCCTCACCGATAATATCGGTGCTAGGATCGCCCGCCGGTGTTTGGCGCGAGGGTTGTTGTTGTTCCTGATAGTGGCTGATGGCGCGCTCGACCAAGGCGACGGCCTCATCGATATCGAAAGGTTTGGGCAGATAATCGAAGGCACCCTGTTGATAGGCGCTGACGGCGGCGTCGAGATCGGAGTGGGCGGTCATAATGATGACCGGTAGCAGGGGATGGCGCTGTTTGATCTGTTGGAGCAGCGCCAGACCATCCATACCGGGCATACGAATGTCAGACAGTAGGACGTCCGGCGTCTGACTGCTGAGCGCCGTCAGTACCGCCTGGCCGTTGTCGAATGTGGTGCAGCAGAGACCGGCGCCCGTCAGCGCGCGTTCTAATACCCAGCGGATGGCACTGTCATCGTCGACGATCCAGACGAGACCCGGTTGCATTGTCATGGTGACCACCTGTTGCGTTAGGGGCGGAGGCTATTTGCGAATCGGCAAATACACCGAAAATTCGGTATGGCCTGGCCAGCTGTTAAATTCAATTTTGCCCTGATGTTGATCGATCAGGTTACGTGCAATTGACAGGCCAAGTCCGGTTCCCCCGCTACGACCGCTGACCATCGGGTAAAACAGCGTGTCTTGTAGTTGGGCGGGGATCCCGGGCCCGTCGTCTTCGATATCGATGCGCGCCGCCAGACGATAGCGTTCGCCGTGCAGGGTGATCTGAAGCGCCGTCCGTGTCCGTAGGGTAATGGTGCCACCACGCTCGCCTAGTGCCTGCAGGGCATTACGGGTGATGTTTAACAGCACCTGTTCAATCTGCTCCGGATCGTGATTAAGCTCCGGCAGACTGGGATCGTAGTCGCGCAGTAGGGTCACGTTATCGGGACATTCTAAGGACACTAACTGGCAGACGCGTTCGACCACCTGATGGATATTCTCTGTGACGCGTTGCCCTGGACGTTGTGGCCCTAAGAGGCGATCGACCAGGTTACGTAGGCGGTCGGCCTGCTCGATGATCACCTGGGTATATTCGGTCAACGCGGGGTCGGGCAGTGCTCGCGCCAGCAGTTGGGCCGCGCCGCGTAAGCCACCGAGCGGGTTCTTGATCTCATGAGCGAGTCCACGTACCAGATCGCGTGCGGCGACTTGCTGAGCGTGCTGTAACTGCTCCTGGCTGAGTCGGCGTTGGCTGTCTAAGGTAGCCAGTTCGAGCATCATCAACCCTTCGTGTAGGGGTTGGGCCGTTAACGTCATGACGTGAGGCTGGCTGTCGACCACCAACATGACTTCGTTGTCGGTAAATCCCTGTCCGCTACGGAGGCTGGCCTGCATCATGTCGATGTCTAACGACAGGTAGCTTAATAGATCCGGTAGCGGTGTGCCGAAAAGTTTACGTGGACTTTGCGCCAGTAACTGTTGGGCGGCCGGGTTGGCATAGCGGATGACCAACGCATCATCCAAGACTAATACACAGGTCATCAAGGCATTCAGCAACTGCCAGGCATCGGGTTGTTCGCGCTGAGGCGCGATGGTCGGGTCGGCCATGGGCATACTCCTGCACTATTTTGGTGCAATATGATTTTTGCACTGTAGCATGCTTTTGTTACCGAGAGGGTGGGCGGCACGCTTTTTTCCTCACCGGTCTGTGATGCATGGCGAAAAAAACCCATCCGAAGATGGGCTGAAAGTTTCCACGGCAACAAAAACAGAGACGTACTGTATGGGGTGTCTGGCCGTTGCCCGGTGCAGTGCCAGGCAACGGCACGCTGTCGCTTATACGCTGTAGTACAGTTCAAACTCAACCGGGTGCGGCGTCATGCGTACACGATCCATCTCTTCCTGGCGCAATGCGATGTAGGCATCGATGGCGTCATCGGTGAAGACACCGCCACGCGTCAGGAACTCGCGATCGCTATCCAGAGCCGCTAGGGCCTCATCCAGCGAACCGGCCACGGTCGGGATCTCTTTGGCCTCTTCCGGCGGCAGGTCATACAGGTTTTTATCCATGGCGTCGCCGGGGTGGATTTTGTTGATGATGCCGTCGAGACCGGCCATCAACAGTGCGGCGAAGCACAGGTAGGGGTTAGCCGCCGGATCCGGGAAGCGCACCTCGATGCGGCGAGCCTTCGGCGATGCCACCACCGGGATACGAATGGAGGCGGAGCGGTTGCGGGCAGAGTAGGCCAGCATCACCGGTGCCTCATAGCCCGGCACCAGACGCTTATAGGAGTTGGTGGTCGGGTTCGCTAGCGCGTTGATCGCCTTCGCGTGTTTGATCACCCCACCGATGTAGTACAGTGCCATCTCGGACAGGCCGCCGTATTTGTCACCGGCAAACAGGTTACTGCCGTTCTTGGAGAGGGACATGTGGCAGTGCATACCGGAACCGTTGTCACCAAACATCGGTTTTGGCATGAAGGTAGCGGTCTTACCAAAGGCGTGGGCGACGTTATGTACCACATACTTGTAGATCTGGATTTCGTCGGCTTTCTTGGTCATGGTGTTGAAGCGAGTAGCCACTTCGTTCTGCCCGGCAGTCGCCACCTCGTGGTGATGCGCCTCGACGACCAAACCCATCTCTTCCATGGTCAGACACATGGTAGAACGGATGTCCTGTGAGGAGTCGACCGGCGGAACCGGGAAGTAGCCGCCCTTGACGGCGGGGCGATGGCCCTTGTTACCGCCTTCATATTTGGTCGAGGAGTTCCAGGCGCCCTCGATGTCATCGATGGCGACATGGCTGCCACGGATGCTACTACCGAAGCGGATATCGTCGAACAGGAAAAATTCTGGTTCCGGCCCGAAGAGTACGGTGTCGGCGATACCAGAGGCGCGCAGGAAATCTTCGGCACGCTTGGAGATGGAACGAGGATCGCGATCATAACCCTGCATGGTTCCCGGCTCCAGGATATCGCAGCGGATGATCAGGGTCGGCTCCTCGTAGAACGGGTCGAGCACCGCCGTGGTGGCATCCGGCATTAACACCATGTCAGATTCATTGATGCCTTTCCAGCCACCGATAGAGGAGCCGTCAAACATTTTACCTTCTTCGAAGAAGTCGGCGTTTACCTGATGAGCCGGAATAGTGACGTGCTGCTCTTTACCTTTGGTGTCGGTAAAACGCAGATCGACAAATTTAACTTCGTGCTCATTCAGCATCGCTAAGATATGTTCAGCGGACATACTCTACTCCCGGTTTCTTTGGTCGCCGTGCAACGGATCACGGATGATAGAAAGTGGTTTTAGCCATCGTGACATAGTATTAGCTAGAAACGTGCCAACTTTACAAATTGCCCGGATGGCGCATAATTACCTAACTCTGACATTGTGTCAGGCGCTACCGATGGAGCTGAGTGCTCCATAACGGTGCAAAACACTTCAGCAAGCGCACAATCTTGGTGCAAGCTGTTTATTCCCGCGCCATTTAGCATCGTGAATAGGATCACAAACCGCCATTCGCAGCATTGTTTCTGCGAGAAGCTTGTGATCCTGTTTAGTCCCTTGCTTAATACGTGTACAATAGCGCGCTATTTCTAATGCCTGAGGCAAAGCTGTGATCGAAAATCTGCGTAACATCGCCATTATTGCGCACGTTGACCATGGGAAAACCACCCTGGTCGACAAACTGTTGCAACAATCCGGGACCCTGGGTGAACGTAACGACGCGACTGAGCGCGTAATGGACTCCAACGATTTGGAGAAAGAGCGTGGGATTACTATCCTCGCTAAAAACACCGCCATTAATTGGAATGGCTATCGCATCAACATCGTAGATACCCCGGGGCACGCCGACTTCGGCGGCGAGGTAGAGCGTGTGATGTCTATGGTTGACTCGGTTCTGCTGCTGGTCGACGCAATGGATGGCCCGATGCCGCAGACTCGCTTCGTTACCCAGAAAGCGTTCGCCAATGGGTTGAAGCCGATCGTGGTCATCAACAAGGTTGACCGCCCGGGCGCACGTCCGGATTGGGTCGTCGATCAGGTCTTCGATCTGTTCGTTAACCTGGGTGCTACCGACGAGCAGTTGGACTTCCCGATCGTCTACGCGTCTGCCCTGCAGGGGATCGCCGGTCTGGATCACGCCGACATGGCCGAGGATATGACTCCGCTGTTTGAGGCTATCGTCGAGCATGTTGCCGCGCCGGACGTTGACCTGGACGGTTCATTCCAGATGCAGATCTCCCAGCTGGACTACAACAACTATGTTGGGGTTATCGGCATCGGCCGCATCAAGCGCGGTAAGGTGAAGCCGAACCAGCAGATCACCATCGTCGACAGCGAAGGTAAGCGTCGTAACGGTAAGATCGGCCAGGTTCTGGGCCATCTGGGCCTGCAGCGCATCGAGACCGATGTGGCCGAAGCGGGTGACATCGTTGCAGTTACCGGTCTGGGCGATCTGAACATCTCTGATACGCTGTGCGATCCGAACAACGTCGAAGCGTTGCCGGCGCTGACTGTCGATGAGCCGACCGTTAGCATGTACTTCTGCGTTAACACCTCACCGTTCTGCGGTAAAGAAGGTAAGTTCGTGACCTCCCGCCAGATCCTGGAGCGTCTGCAGAAGGAACTGGTACACAACGTGGCACTGCGTGTGGAAGAGACGCCTGACCCGGATGCCTTCCGTGTTTCTGGTCGTGGTGAGCTGCATCTGTCCGTGCTGATCGAAAACATGCGTCGTGAAGGCTATGAACTGGCCGTATCTCGTCCGAAGGTTATCTATCGTGAGATCGATGGCCGCATGCAGGAGCCGTTCGAGCAGGTTACTCTGGACATCGAAGAGCAGCATCAGGGCTCTGTGATGGAAGCACTGGGTATCCGTAAGGGTGAGATCCGTGACATGTCCCCGGATGGTAAGGGTCGTGTTCGCCTGGATTACATCATCCCGAGCCGTGGCTTGATCGGTTTCCGTACCGACTTCATGACCATGACCTCCGGTACCGGTCTGCTGTACTCTACCTTCAGTCACTACGACGACGTCCGTCCGGGTGAAATCGGCCAGCGTCAGAACGGTGTGCTGATCTCTAACGGCCAGGGCAAGGCTGTCGCCTATGCGCTGTATAGCCTGCAGGATCGCGGTAAGCTGTTCCTCGGTCATGGTGCGGAAGTGTATGAAGGCCAGATCATCGGTATTCACAGCCGCTCTAACGACCTGACCGTTAACTGCCTGACTGGTAAGAAGCTGACCAACATGCGTGCCTCCGGTACCGATGAGGCGACCACCCTGTCTCCGCCGATCAAAATGACCCTGGAGCAGGCGCTGGAATTCATCGATGATGACGAACTGGTCGAAGTGACGCCGCATTCTGTACGTCTGCGTAAACGTCACCTGACCGAGAACGATCGTCGCCGCGCTAACCGTGGCCCGCGTGACTAATCGTCTCGTTTGAGTGTTTGAGAAAAGGGCACCGTGTGGGTGCCCTTTTTTATGGTTGCGAGGATCCCACCTCGCTAAAATGGGAACGCGCGTTTTTTCTTCTACGTATCCCTTTCTGCTTTTCTCCCTTTCTGTCTGTTCGCTCACCGTTTTTCCGTCTACAGTGGAGACTCTCACGCCAATAAGCTGAAATCGGGAGCTGCACATGTTGTATATCTTTGATTTGGGTAACGTGATCGTCGATATCGACTTCCAGCGGGTGTTGGGGGTCTGGAGTCGCTACAGCGGGGCGCCGTTGGCGACGCTGAGCAAGCGTTTTACGATGGGAGAGACGTTTCGCCAGCATGAGCGAGGCGAGATCGATGATGAAACCTTCGCTCGACGCCTGTGTGCAGAGATGGGGATCTCACTGAGTTTTGCCCAGTTCGAGTTGGGGTGGCAGGCGATCTTTGTCGCGCTCCGTCCAGAGGTGATCGCCATCATGCAGCGGTTGCGCACTCAGGGGGAGCGGGTGGTTGTACTCTCTAATACCAATCGCCTGCATACTCACTTCTGGCCTAAGCACTACCCGCAAGTCGCGGCCGCCTGCGATCGGATGTATTTGTCGCAGGACTTGGGGATGCGTAAACCAGAGGCCGAGATTTACCGTTATGTCCTCGAACAGGAGCGAGCGACGGCGGCGCAGACGGTATTCTTCGATGATAATCACGATAACATTGCGGCGGCGCAGGCGCTGGGTATCCATGCCATTCAGGTGGATGACCGGCAGGTTATCCCGGCCTACTTTGCGCATGAGCCGTAATGGCTTCTGGGAGAGGGCATGCCCGTTTCTTGGCATAATGACTGGCTTCCTCCGTGACGGTAGGAAGGATTGACCCGTGTCGGACGGGAATGACTGATAGGAGTGGCTATGGCGCCCTTTTCCTTAAAACACCTGAAAGGTGGGTTCTGCTTCGCCCAGATACTGTGGCGGCGGGTCGATGAAGATCGTATGACGATGGTGGCGGGGTCGTTGGCCTACGTCTCGTTACTCTCATTGGTACCGCTGGTGACGGTAGTGTTCTCCCTGTTCACCGCCTTTCCGATGTTCGCCAGTGTTTCCGATCAGTTGAAGCATTTTATCTTTACCAACTTCGTACCCGCGGCCGGCGATGTGGTGCAATCCTATCTGGAACAGTTTGTTGCGAATTCGAGTAAGATGACCGCCCTGGGTATTATCGGTCTGATCGTCACCGCACTGCTGCTGATCTCGTCGGTGGATGGGGCGTTGAACCATATCTGGCGCAGCGAACGTAAGCGCGCCATCGTATATTCATTCGCGGTCTATTGGATGATCCTTACCCTGGGGCCGCTGCTCGTCGGTGCCAGCATGGGGATCAGCACCTACCTATTATCGCTACGCTGGCTAGCCGATAGCCGTGTTTACTCCCTCGTCGATCAGTTACTACGTTTATTCCCGTTGCTGTTGTCATGCGTCAGCTTCTGGTTATTGTATTGCATCGTCCCGACACAGCGGGTGCCGCTGCGTGATGCACTGATAGGTGCGCTGGTGGCTGGCGGTTTGTTTGAGCTGGGGAAGAAGGCTTTTGCGTTGTATATCACCGCCTTTCCATCATATCAGCTGATTTATGGTGTATTGGCGGTGATCCCGATGTTGTTCGTCTGGGTATATTGGAGCTGGTGTATCGTTCTGCTCGGTGCAGAGATCACCGTGGCCATCGGCGACTTTCGCACCCATCGTCAGCAAGCGAGAGGATTACAGCAGACGCTAAAATCCCATCATGAGTAAGGAGTCAGAGGAATAATGATTGCGTTAATTCAGCGCGTGACCCGCGCCAGCGTAACGGTGGAACAGCAGATTGTCGGCGAGATCGGTGCGGGGCTGCTGGTATTGTTGGGTGTGGAGAAGGATGACGATCAGCAAAAGGCGAAGCGTTTGTCTGATAAGGTGTTGGGATATCGTATTTTTAGCGATGAGAATGACAAGATGAATCTCAACGTGCAACAGGCCGGCGGCAGTGTCTTGGTCGTCTCCCAGTTTACGCTTGCGGCCGACACCCAGAAGGGGATGCGTCCCAGCTTTTCCCGTGGCGCTGCGCCAGATGAGGCCGAGCGGTTATATGACTATTTTACGGCGTGCTGCCGTGCCAGTGGCGTTGCTACGGAGACCGGGCGTTTTGCCGCCGATATGCAGGTAGAACTGCTTAATGATGGGCCGGTCACCTTCTGGCTGCAGGTCTAGCCAGTCACCCTGTGCGGCGTCGAGCAGTACGCCGCCACACAGGGGGCCGAGTTACGACTCTGTCTGGATACCGACTCGCTTGTCGCGTAGCATCCGTACGACTAACCACAGCCATAGCAATCCGCTGAGCAGATTGAACAGATTGAAGGCACCGTTACCACTGAGCAGCCAGGCGTGTTTTCCCACCTCGATACCCAATGTGTAGATCAACATACTGATCATCCCCATGGCGGCGGAGACTGTCCCCTTACTCATCTCGCTGGAGAAGAGCGTGAGGCGATACAGACCGGCGTTGGCCAGGCCGATACCGAAAGCGTATAGGCTGAGCCCCGCCATCATCCACAGATAGGCGTGGGGGCTATAGAGCGTCGCGACGGCGGCGATGGTCAGCCCGCCGACCATCGGCCAGGCGCCTAGCTGAATCAAGCGGCGTACTGGGCGCCGCCCACTCAGGCGAGCCAGCGTAAAGTTACCCAGGATCAGCATGCCGAAGATCGGCACCTGCAACAGGCCGTAGTCATAACTACTTAGCCCTTCACCACTGATGATGATCACCGGTGACTGCGCTATCCAGGTCAGTAGTGGCAGGCTGGCAAAACCACACGCCAGCGCACCGCAGAGGAAACGCCCATTCTTCAATACCAATGCGTAGTCATGACCTAGCGCGGGCAGTGACAGTTTTTCCCCACGGCGGGTGGCCGTTTCCGGCATGGCCTTATACAGTCCGATAAAGGCGATTAGCGCCAGGACGGCGAACAGGATAAACATGCTTTCCCAGGGCAGGACATGTACCCAAGCCGCGCCCGCCAATGGACCGAGCAGTGGCGCGATCAGGGCAACGTTGGCCATCAGGGCGGTGATCTTGATACATACCGACTCCTCGAACGACTCTTGGATGGCGGCATAGCCGACGGCCCCGATGAAGCACAGGCTGATCCCTTGCAGGAAACGCAGCAGTGTAAATTGTTCGATACTGTCGGTGAACAGGATGGCCAGACAGGTGACAGCGAAATAGAGGGTGCCGGTCAGCATCACCGGACGCCGACCGATACGGTCAGAGAGTGGGCCGAGTAGCCATTGCAAGAACATGCCGCCAGCGAGGTAAGCCGTCATGGAGGTGGGAACCCAGCTGTCATCGACGCCGAAAGTTTGTACTACCGAAAGCATTCCGGGTTGGATCATATCGTTTCCGATATAAGTCGCGAACTCGTATAACACCAGACAGAGTGGAAAGAGCAACGCGCGTCGGCCGAGGCGGCGCGTAGGAGAAGAACGGTTTTGTTGCATAGTATTGGTCGCTAAAAGGGAAAGCAGTCAGACCCAGCGGGATCGCCTGTGAAATAGCGGCTGGTAGGGCTGGTTATTCTGCCGTCAGTGAGCGTACTTGGCAACAGCCGTTCGTGCGTTAGCGCGCGATCGCCCACAGCGGATCAACGCTGCGGGCGGTGTATTAGGCCGTGCGTTTTTGCCAGGCAACGGATTGTAGGCGGGCATCCAGCTCCGTGTGAGCCACATGATTGGTATAGTTGCTCATCACTTTTTGCGCCAGACATAAGATGACGTCAAGGATGTGGCGGCGCGTAAAACCGGCGGCAAGGAAAGCCTCGAGGGTCGCCTCATCGACTTCTCCCCGTTGGCGTACCATGGCCAAGGTGAAAGTGCGTAATGCCTCCAGACGCGCGTTAGGCAGCGGAGTCTCATTGCGCAGAGCATCATTGATCGCCTCATCGACTTTCATCGCTCTGGCGATCAGGGTATGTGCCGGTACACAGTAGTGGCAGCGATGTTCGACATTAATGGTCTGCCAGACTACGGTTTTTTCTTCATCATCGAAGCTGCTGTGGAGGAAAAGATGATGCAGCGTCTGGTAACCGGCTAGCAGTTGTGGCGACTCCGCCATGATGGCATGGAGTGCGGGAAGGCCGCCATTGTTGCGCTTACTTTGCTGCAGTAGCTCCCGACTCTCGGGTGGCGCGTTGGTCTCATCGTATTTTTCAAATGTCAGCATCATGTGTTTCCCTGGTGTGATGGGAGATGCCTCGCATTGGGGCGAGGAGCCTCGTGGTTAAATTTCACTCTAGATATTTTTGAACGATCATTCAAGTTTGTTTTTTGAATAAACGTTCAAAAAAGTGCGCTACAATGAAGAAAATAAAACGGATGGTTAGGCGGTGATATGGCGCGACCTCTACAACATGATCGTGATGAGGCGCTGCAACAGGCCGTGATCCTGTTCTGGCGTCAAGGCTATTTTGCGACATCGATGAAAGATATTGAGCGGGCACTGAATATGCGCCCCGGTAGTATTTACGCTTCGTTTGGCAGTAAAGAGGTGCTGTTTACGCGCGCGTTAGCCTGTTATACCCAGCAGCAGATCGCCGCCTATGAGGCATTACTCATCGCTCATGGCGATCCGTTTGCGGCCACGGTGGATTTTCTCCAGCAGTTTGGCCAGCCCACTCCTGCATCGATCCCCTCGGCTGTCTGTTTCTTAGTGAAGAGTCTGCTGGAGGTAGAGGGGCAACAGGATGATAGCCTCGCCTCACAGGTACGCTTACACCTGGCGGCGATGGAAGCGGCGTTTTATCGCGCCTTTCTTCCTGTGCTGACGGAGCCGCAGGCTCGACAGTTGGCGCAGTGGTTGCAGAAAGAGGTGATCGGTATTCGTATCATGGCATCACAACTCGGTGATTCGCCCGCCTTGGCGCGGCTGGTGGCTGAGAGTGTTAAGACGTTGCAGCGTTGGCCGCGCAGCGATAGTTGATGAACGCCCGCAGCTCTCGCCCCCTGCGAGGGCACGATTGGCGGGGCCTGCTTGAATATCTCTCATCCCTCCTTGTCATTTCTTCATGAGTAAAATGCATTTTGCGGTTGACGAATCCATCGACTTACGGCAACTTCTATTTAGACGTCTAAACGTATAGATGTTTAATTTTGGCGTGCGGTGGAGCGCACAGGGCAGCGAGCATAAGGATGATCGGGATGAGTTTTTTTCACGCAAGCCAGCATGATGCGCTAAACCAGAGCCTGGCCGAGTTGCAGGGTAGGATCCAGGTTTCCTTTGAGTTTTTTCCCCCCCGTACGCCGGAGATGGAGCAGACACTCTGGCAATCCATCGATCGACTCAGCACCTTGAAGCCCGCGTTTATCTCGGTGACCTATGGCGCAAATTCCGGTGAGCGCGATCGTACTCATTCGGTGATCAAGGGCATCAAGGAGCGTACTGGGCTAGAGGCTGCTCCCCATCTGACTTGCGTCGATGCCAGCCGTGAGGCGTTACGTGCCATCGCCCGAGATTACTGGCAGAGTGGTATCCGTCATATTGTGGCGTTACGCGGTGATTTGGCGGCGGGGGCGGGGCGCCCCGATATGTATGCCAGCGATCTGGTAGCGTTATTGCGCGAGGTGGCGGACTTCGATATATCGGTTGCCGCGTATCCCGAGGTTCACCCGGAGGCGAAGAGTGCCCAGGCCGATCTGTTGAATCTTAAGCGTAAGATTGATGCGGGAGCCAATCGAGCGATCACCCAATTTTTCTTTGATGTGGAAAGCTATCTACGCTTTCGCGATCGTTGTGCGGCGGCGGGGATCGAGGCTGAGATTGTGCCGGGGATCCTGCCGGTTTCAAACTTTGGGCAACTTCAGCGTTTCGCTGCACTGACCAACGTGCGAGTACCGCAATGGATGATGGCGATGTTCGATGGCTTGGAGAATGATGTGGAGACACGCAAGCTGGTGGGGGCGAATATTGCCATGGATATGGTTAAGCTACTCTGCCGTGAAGGGGTGAAGGATTTCCATTTCTACACCTTAAACCGTGCGGAGCTGAGCTATGCTATCTGCCATACCCTGGGGGTACGACCGCAAGCCTAAAGGATGGTAGAACCGTACGACGTGTTTGACGAGTCCTGATATCGGTTGACCGTTTTTTGTCTGTAAAATGCCTGATGAACATCATCGGGCGTTTTATATTTCAGGGCCTGATGTGGTCGCTCATAACGCTATTCAGGACAGGTCAGTTGTTAGCAAAAGCCCGCCTAAGCGGGCTTTTTCGTGCCGTAATCTTCGGCCCATACTAGCCGGTGTTACGCATCCCAGCGGCAACGCCAGCGATGGTAACCATCAGCGCTTGTTCGACGTTTGCGTCCGGCGTCTCTTGTTGGCGTGAGCGATGCAGCAGCTCGGCCTGCAAGACGTTGAGTGGATCGGTATAGACGTTACGTAGGGCGATAGATTCGGCGGCCCAAGGAAGATCGGCCATCAGATGGTCGGTGTTGGCGATGGCCAGTACCGCCTGGATATCGCGTTGTACCTGCTGGCGCAGATCGTTCCCCAATGGCCACAGGGCCGGATCGACCAGGCGTTGATCATAGTACTCCGCCAGCCACAGATCGGATTTAGCGAACACCATCTCGAGCATATCGATACGCGTGGTGAAGAACGGCCAGTCGCGGTACATGTTCTCTAGTGTGTCCCGCTTGCCCTGATCCATCGCCTCGGACAATGCGGCGCCGGCACCGAGCCAGGCTGGTAGCATCAGGCGATTTTGTGTCCAGGCGAAGATCCAGGGGATGGCTCGCAGGCTCTCGACCCCTCCGGTAGGACGGCGCTTGGCAGGGCGAGAGCCCAGTGGGAGTTTGCCCAGCTCCAGCTCCGGTGTGGCCGAGCGGAAATAGGGAACGAAGTCGGGGTTCTCGCGCACATAGCGGCGGTAGAGCGCACAGGAGGTTTGTGATAGCTCATCCATGATATCGCGCCAAGCCTGCTTCGGCGCTGGCGGCGGCAGTAGGTTAGCCTCCAGAATGGCGCTGGTATACAGCGTCAGGCTACTGACCGCGATCTCGGGTAAGCCGAGCTTAAAGCGGATCATCTCCCCTTGCTCGGTGACACGCAGGCCCCCCTTCAGGCTGCCCGGCGGTTGGGAGAGCAGGGCATCGTGTGCCGGTGCGCCGCCACGGCCGATAGAGCCGCCACGACCATGAAATAGGGTCAGGGCGATCCCCGCCTGGTCGCAGACGCGCACCAGTGCCTCTTGCGCACGGTATTGAGCCCAGGAGGCGGCCATCACCCCGGCATCCTTGGCGGAGTCGGAGTAACCGATCATCACCATCTGCTTGCCTTGGATGAAGCCGCGATACCAGTCGATGCTGAGCAGTTGGCTCATCACCGCCTCGGCATTGTTCAGATCATCGAGCGTTTCAAACAGCGGCGCTACCGGTAGGTTGAAGGGACAGCCAGCTTCTTTCAGGAGTAGGTGTACCGCTAAGACATCCGAAGGCGTACGTGCCATGGAGATGACGTAGGCGGCGATGGCGCCAGCCGGTGCCTCGGCGATGACCTGACAGGTATCGAAGACTTCCTTGGTCTCTGGCGACGGTGTCCAATGGCGTGGCACCAATGGACGTTTGGAGTTCAGTTCACGCAGCAGGAAGGCCTGCTTGTCTGCCTCGGACCAGGTTTCATAGTCGCCTAGGCCTAAGTAACGCGTCAGCTCGGCGATGGCCTCGGTGTGGCGTGTGCTCTCCTGGCGGATATCGATACGTACCAGCGGGACGCCGAAACAATGAACCCGGCGTAGGGTATCCAGCAGCTGCCCGTTGGCGATGATCCCCATCCCGCAGGCCATAAGCGAGCGATAGCAGGTATGTAGCGGTTGCCACAATTGGTCGTTGCTGATCAGTAGATCGTTGGGGCGTGGCGGATGCTCGCCGCGCAGGCGGGCATCGAGGTAGGTCTGCGTATCGATCAACTGACGGCGCAGACGTTTTAAGACCTCACGATAAGGCTCTTGCGCCTCCTCGCCAGCCAGCACGCGCAGTTCCGGGGTGCAGACCGTCATGGAGAGTTCCGATACCAACACCTGGACGTCGCGCAGGAATAGCTCGGCGGCTTTCCAACGGCTGAGCAACAGGGCACGGCGTGTCACCTCGGCAGTGACATTGGGGTTACCGTCACGGTCGCCGCCCATCCAAGCGGTGAAGCGTACGGGTACGGCCTCGACGGGGAGCTGGTAACCGAGCGCTTTTTCTAATTGTTCGTTGAATTCGCGCAGAAAGGCGGGAACACCTTCCCACAGGCTATTTTCGACGACGGCATAGCCCCATTTAGCTTCATCGATCGGCGTGGGGCGATTCTTTCGAATTTCGTCGGTATGCCAAGACTGTGCGACCAATTGGCGCAAGCGACGCATGATCTGATTGCGTTCGTAGTCGGCCAGATCGTCATGGTCCAACTGACTGAGGCAGGTATTCACCTCGACCAGCTTATGGATCAGTGTCCGGCGGGTGATCTCGGTCGGATGCGCGGTCAGGACCAGCTCGATCGAGAGATTGTCGACGGCCTGGCGGATCTGAGTCTCGTCCAGGTTCTTCTTCTTCAACCGGGTGAATAATTGTGAGAGGGCATCGGGGTTGCTGGCCGCCTCGCCATGGGGAGAGATACGATGGTATTGCTCCGCGACGTTAGCCAGATTGAGGAACTGGCTAAAGGCCCTTGCCACTGGCAACAGTTCATCGTTAGACAGGTTTTGCAGTGTGTTCAGCAACGCCTGGCGGCTGGCTTCATTGCCAGCACGTGACGACTTGGACAGCCTGCGGATGGTTTCGACGCGATCCAGGATCTGTTCACCCAGTGCGTCTTTGATAGTATCGCCCAGCAGCTTGCCCAACATGCTGACATTGCCACGCATCGCCGAATATTGCTCATTCATAGAACCACTGCCCCTCCCAAGACGTAAATTTCTTTCACCCGGAAATTGTAGAGTGTCTCTTTATAAAGCCACGTTCCGTCTTCTGCGTCAATTGACACAATTTCTTGCCAAAATACACAATTTAGCGGCGTTAACTGAAATTTAATTACGGCATGACCTGAATGGGTCTATTTGATAACAGTTACATTGCAAATGTTGCCGCGTCATCGTTTGCTAACGCAGTTAACGGCCCATTTAGGGCCGACAAAAGTGATGAATCAACTGCATCAACAGCGTGCGCGTTGGCAAAATAAAATCCGTTGCCAGGTACTCATCCGGCTGATGCGCTTGTTCAATCGAGCCGGGACCGAGCACCAGAGTTGGACAGATCTCCTGTAGGAACGGGGCTTCGGTGCAATAGTTGACGACCTCGGCACGCTCGCCTAGCAATTTTTCTATTGTCTGTACCAACGGGGCATGACGTGGACACTCGTAGCCGGGGATCGGCGGATGCAGCGATTCGATGCGTAACCGTCCGGGCCACTGGCGGACGATGGGATCTAGGGCTTGAGTGAGTAACTCATTGAGGTCGTTAAGCGTCATCCCCGGCAGGGGGCGCATATCCAGATGGAGTTCACAGCAGGCACAGATACGGTTAGCGGCGTCACCGCCATGGATATGCCCCAGGTTTATCGTCGGGTAGGGAATGTTAAACGCCGGATTATGGTAACGCTGTTGTAGCGTATTGCGCAGCGTCAGTAGCTGGCCGATGGCATCATGCATGATCTCGATGGCGTTGATGCCACGAGCCGGATCGCTGGAGTGACCGGATTGACCGGTGATGCGAATAGACTCCGAGAGGTGACCTTTGTGTGCTCGGATCGGTTTGAGGGAGGTCGGTTCGCCGATGATGCAGCAGGCGGGGCGTAGCGCCGTATTCGCCGCGAAATAGCGAGCCCCGGCCATGGATGTCTCCTCGTCCGCCGTCGCCAGAATATACAGTGGTTTTGCCAATTTATGCAGTTCGATATCTCGTAACGCATCGAGGATAAAGGCGAAGAAGCCCTTCATATCGGCGGTGCCAAGGCCATATAGCTTGTTATCCTGTTCGCTGAGGGTGAAGGGATCGCGCGTCCAGCGCCCCTCGTCGAAGGGGACCGTATCCGTATGCCCCGCGAGCATTAGCCCATCCGGCCCTTGGCCATAGCTAGCTAACAGATTGAATTTCTTTCTTGTTCCTGGAACGGGCTGGACTTCTACCCGGAATCCCATATCGCTCAACCAACCAGCCAACAGATTGATTAATCGTTCATTACTCTGATCCAGTGCCGCATCGTTGGCGCTGATGGATGGCGTGGCGATAAGCGCGCGGTATAGCTCGATAAATGAGGGTAATTGCGTATTCAATGTTGACAGCCTCTGCTGGGGATAGTATCAATATTCATGCATTTATTTTGAATAAAAATACACTAAAGCTTGTTTGAAAGAAACAGGCAGGGAAGCCCGGATGCCGGCATGGCTGCGGGGCTAACTGGATGAACGACGAGGCGCGGAGGGAGATCGGTGTCTCGCCCGCTATCCATCGTTAACCAAGAGAGGCTATCGCAGCAATGTCCCACAGCCCAACGACTTTAAGAGCGTTAATCGTCGGCGCCAGCGGTTATACCGGTGCCGAGCTGGCCGCTTACCTACAGCGCCATCCCTACATCACCATAGCCGGTTTGATCGTCTCGGCGCAAAGTGTTGATGGTGGTAAGCGCTTATCCGATCTGCATCCTCGCCTAAAAGGCGTGGTCGACCAACGGCTTATTGCCAGTGATGATGTGGCCTCTTTGGCCGAGCTGGCGGATGTGGTCTTCCTGGCGACGGATCATGCCGTGAGTCATCAATTAGCCCCGCAGTTTCTCGCTGCGGGTTGTACGGTCTTCGATCTCTCGGGTGCGTATCGGGTAAATCAGGCGGCGTTTTATTCGCAATATTACGGTTTTACTCATCAATATCCTGAATGGTTAGCCCAGGCGGTCTATGGCCTCGCGGAGTGGCAGGCTGACGCGCTACGTTCGGCGCAACTGATCGCCTTGCCGGGCTGCTATCCCACGGCGGCACAACTGGCACTTAAGCCTTTGCTGGCTGCCGGTTTGGTTGATACGACGCAGTGGCCGGTGATCAATGCCGTTAGCGGGGTGAGTGGTGCCGGACGCAAGGCCAGCCTGAACAACAGCTTTTGTGAGGTGAGCCTGCAACCGTATGGCCTATTCACCCATCGTCATCAGCCAGAGATCGCGGCGCATCTGGGAATACCGGTTATTTTCACCCCCCATCTGGGGAACTTCCCGCGTGGGATCTTAGCGACCATCCACCTGCGGGTGAAAAGCGGCGTCGATGCGGCGGAGATCGCTACGGCGTTCTATCGCGCTTATCAGGAACAGCCGCTGGTGCGCCTAAATACAGAGACGTTGCCATCGGTTGGGGCGGTGGCTGGCACGCCCTATTGCGATATCGGTTTCGCCTTACAGGATGAGCATCTGATCGTGATCGCCGCCGAAGACAACCTGTTAAAAGGGGCAGCAGCCCAGGCAGTGCAGTGCATGAATCTACGCTTTGGCTTTCAGCAGACTTGCGCCCTGCTTTAATTCAAACCAGTTGGAGAGACAGAGGCAGCTATGGATCCATTAATCATTAAACTCGGCGGTGTGTTACTCGATAACCCTCAGGCGATGGAACGCCTTTTCCAGGCGTTGCTACGCTATCGCCGTACTGACCAGCGTCCGATCATCATCGTTCACGGCGGCGGCTGTCTGGTGGATGAGTTGATGGCGCGTCTGCAACTCCCCGTAGAGAAAAGAAATGGTCTACGTGTCACGCCCGCCGATCAGATCGGCATCATCAGCGGTGCATTGGCGGGGACGGCGAATAAGACCCTACAAGCCTGCGCCATTGCCCACGGTTTGCCCGCCTTGGGCTTATCGCTGGCAGACGGCGATATGGTACGGGTCACGCTCCTGGATGAGGCGCTCGGTCATGTGGGTGCGGCGCAGCCGGGATCGCCACAGTGGGTGCGTCAGCTATTGGCGGCGGGGTTCCTGCCGATCGTTAGCTCTATCGGCATCAGTGCCGACGGTATGGTGTTGAATGTTAATGCCGATCAGGCTGCGACGGCGTTGGCCGCAACCTTACAGGCCGATCTACTATTGCTCTCTGATGTCAGCGGCATCCTTGACGGCAAGGGGCAACGTATCGCCGAACTGAGCGCGACGAAGGTACAGCAGCTGATCGCACAAGGCATCATCACCGATGGCATGGTGGTGAAAGTGAATGCCGCACTTGAAGCCGCGCAGACGCTAGGGCGGGCCGTCGATATCGCCGGCTGGCGTTGCGCCGAAAAATTACCGGCCCTGTTTAATGGCGAGGCCGTCGGTACACGTATTTACGCCTAACACAACGACATGATTCGGTTGAACACAAGGAAAATAACTATGGCAACCCCAACTATTAGCAAAATCGTTCTGGCTTATTCCGGTGGTTTAGATACCTCCGCCATTATCCCGTGGCTGAAAGAGAACTACGGGGAGTGCGAGGTCATCGCCTTCGTCGCGGATATCGGCCAGGAGCGTGAGGATCTGGTGGGCATCGAGCAGAAGGCGCTGCGTTCTGGCGCCTCGGCCTGCTATGTGGTGGATCTGCGTGAAACCTTCATCAAGGAGTATGTTTATCCGGTACTGAAGAGTGGCGCGTTGTATGAAGGGAGCTATCTGCTGGGAACCTCAATGGCTCGCCCGTTGATCGCTAAAGCTCAGGTCGAGTTGGCCCTGGAGCTCGGCGCCGATGCACTGTGCCACGGTGCGACCGGTAAGGGTAATGATCAGGTACGCTTCGAGACGACCTATACCGCGCTCGCGCCGCAACTGCAGGTGGTGGCGCCGTGGCGTGAGTGGGATCTGCGTTCGCGTGAGGCTCTGCTCGATTATCTGAAGGTGCGCGACATTCCGACGACGGCTACTCTGGAGAAGATCTACAGCCGTGACGCTAACGCCTGGCACATTTCTACCGAAGGTGGGGTGTTGGAGAGCCCGTGGAATGCCGCGAATCAGGATTGCTGGGTCTGGACCACGGCGCCGGAGGAGGCACCGGATCAGCCAGAGTTGGTCACCGTCGGTGTCGAGCGGGGCGAGGTGGTGTCGGTCAATGGTGTGATGATGACCCCCTTCGGCTGCTTGCAGACGCTGAACGAGATCGGTGCTCGTCATGGTGTGGGACGTATCGATATCGTGGAAAACCGTCTGGTCGGTATCAAGTCACGCGGCTGCTATGAAACCCCCGGGGGCACCATCATGATGGCGGCGCTACGCGGTGTGGAGCAACTGGTTTTGGATCGCGATAGCTTCCAGTGGCGTGAGAAGTTGGGCCAGGAGATGTCTTATGTCGTGTATGACGGGCGTTGGTTCGCTCCGTTACGCCAGTCGTTACAGGCAGCGGCTGACGCCTTGGCCGAGGCGGTCAGCGGTGAGGTAGTGATTAAGCTATATAAAGGTCAGGCGACGGCGATCCAGAAGAAATCGGCTAACAGCTTGTATAACGAAGCCTTTGCAACCTTCGGTGAGGATGACGTTTACGATCACAGCCATGCTGGCGGTTTTATCCGCTTATTCTCTCTGTCATCGCGTATTCGGGCGTTGAACAGCGCCAAATAATCGGCGCGAGCCAGCGAGGTCATCGGCGGGCCAAAGGGTGGCCCGTCGATGAGGTATTCACAGTACGGAGCAGGCACGATGGCACTTTGGGGTGGGCGTTTTAGCCAAGCAGCAGATCAACGGTTTAAACAATTCAATGACTCTTTGCGTTTCGATTATCGTTTAGCAGAGCAAGATATCATCGGCTCCCTGGCGTGGTCACGAGCGTTGGTCGATGTCGGCGTGTTGACGCAGCAAGAGCAGCAGACATTGGCCCAGGCGCTGGCAGCCCTGTTAGAGGAGGTGCGCGCCGAGCCACAGGCGATGCTACACAGTGATGCCGAGGATATTCACAGTTGGGTGGAGCAGCAACTGATCGGGAAAGTCGGTGATCTTGGGAAGAAGCTGCATACCGGTCGCAGTCGTAACGATCAGGTCGCGACCGATCTTAAACTGTGGTGCAAGGCGCAGGGGGCGCTGTTGTGTCAGGCATTGCAGGCGCTACAGCAGGCGTTGATCAGCTGCGCGGAGCAACATCAGGATGCAGTGATGCCGGGTTATACCCATTTGCAGCGTGCCCAGCCGATCACCTTTGCACACTGGTGTCTGGCCTATGTGGAGATGCTGGCGCGTGACGAAAGTCGGTTGGCGGATGCGTTGCGCCGCTTAGATAGCAGCCCATTGGGGTGCGGGGCTTTGGCTGGTACCGCTTATCCCATCGATCGTGAGCAGTTGGCGGGCTGGTTAGGGTTCGCGGCGGCGACGCGTAATAGCCTGGACAGTGTCTCCGATCGTGATCATGTCCTCGAGTTGCTATCTACCGCGGCCATCAGCATGGTACATCTGTCGCGCTTTGCGGAAGATCTGATCTTCTTTAACAGTGGCGAGGCTGGCTTCATCGAGCTGTCGGATCGGGTGACTTCCGGCTCGTCGCTGATGCCACAGAAGAAGAATCCCGATGCTTTGGAGTTGATCCGGGGGAAATGTGGTCGGGTGCAGGGTGCGTTGAGCGGCATGATGATGACCCTAAAAGGCTTACCCTTGGCTTATAACAAAGATATGCAGGAGGACAAGGAGGGATTGTTTGATGCCCTCGATACTTGGCTCGACTGTCTGCATATGGCGGGCCTGGTGTTAGTCGATCTGCAGGTAAAACGTCCGCGTTGTACCGAGGCGGCGCAGCAAGGTTATGCGAATGCCACGGAGCTGGCAGATTACTTAGTCGCCAAGGGTGTGCCATTCCGTGAGGCACATCATATCGTCGGTGAGGTGGTGGTGGCGGCCCTGGCGCAGGGTAAACCGTTGGAGGCCTTGCCGCTGGCGACGCTGCAAGCCTTTAGCCCGGTGATCGGCGAGGATGTTTATGCAACGTTAGCGTTGGCGTCGTGTCTGGCTAAGCGTTGCGCCCGTGGTGGCGTGGCACCACAGCAGGTGGCGCAAGCCATTGCCGAGGCACAGCGCCGTTTAGGGTGAGACTCCGTGTCGTGAGAATGAGCGGCGCCTGAGGGTGCTGCTCGATCATTGAGGCGGTGGATCTCTATCCTGAACTCACTACTCTCCGGGGCAACGTAGGCAGCGTTCGATCTCGTCATCACCGAGGTGTAGTTGGCTTTGCAGGTCGCGCAGGGCGGTACGCAGCCCCTCTTCGATCACCGGATGGTAGAACGGCATATCCAACATCTGGTCGATAGTCAGTTGCTGCTGGTGGGCCCAGGCGAGCAGATGGGCGAGGTGCTCTGCATCCGGGCCAATCATCTCGGCCCCAAGGAAACGACCACTGCCTTGCTCGCCGTATACGTGTAACAACCCTTGGTTACGTAGCATCACGCGGGAACGGCCCTGATCCTCAAAGGAGACTTCGCCGACGGCGAAGCAACCGCAGGCACCATATTTTTCGTTCAGCTCACGGAACGTAGCACCGACCATGGCGATCTGCGGATCGGAAAAGACCACCGAAAGCGGGCTACGGCGCAGGCCGGGGCGGATTTGCGGGTAGCGACCGGCATTGTCACCGGCGATCCGGGCTTGGTCGCTGGCCTCATGCAACAAGGGTAATTGGTTGCTGGCGTCGCCGGCGATGAAGATATGTGCGGCGCTGGTCTGCATGGTTAGTGGGTCAGCTATGGGAACACCGCGTGCATCTCGTTGTAGACGGGTATTCTCTAAGCCGAGGTTATCGACATTAGGGCGTCGTCCGGTGGCGGCTAATACATAGTCTACTCGGCACGTTTGCATCTGGCCGTTGCGATCGCGATAGCGGATACACACCTGATCGCCCTCGCGCTGCATCATCTCGATATCTACATCAGGATCGAGATAGAACGCCTCGCTCAATGTTGTGGCCGCATAGCGGCGCACCGCATCGTCTGTCAGCGGCCCTACCGCTCCACCGATACCGAATACTTTGATCTCTACGCCTAAGCGGTGCAAGGCCTGTCCCAGTTCGAGGCCAATAACACCCGGGCCGAAGACGGCAACGGCGCGTGGCAGGGTATCCCAGGCGAACAGATCGTCGTTGACGATCAAGCGATCGCCCAGCGCGTTCCAATCCGTAGGCCAAGTCGGGCGTGAACCAGTGGCGATCACGATGCGTTGTGCGTGGAGGCGAGTGTGGTCATCGACCTGTAGGGTATGCTCATCGAGGAAGCGGGCATAGCCCATGATCTTATCTTCGGCGGGGATACTCTCGACTCCTTCCATTACAAAGCCCACGAAGCGATCGCGTTCACGCTTGACGCGATCCATTACCGCCCGGCCATCGATATGGATCTCGCCTTGGGGATGGACTCCAAAGGCGGGAGCTCGGGCTATCTGATGAGCCGCTTCCGCCGCCGCGATCAGCAATTTTGATGGCATGCAGCCTACGCGGGCACAGGTGGTGCCAAAGGGGCCGCCTTCGATCATGACGACATGTGGAGTATGGCGCTTGGCGGCACGGTAGGCGCCCAGACCGGCGGTGCCACCGCCGATAACGGCCACATCGACATGTAATTCTTTCATCGTGTGATTCCTCATGCGCAGAAAAAAAAGGCGGGGCAAGCCCCGCCAATGTGTTGGCTTTCATGAGCCATGGATGGCTCTATCGTTATTAAGCCTATTGCAGGTAATGCTCCAAATCATCGCTGCCGCCAATATGTCGGCCGCCGATAAAGACTTGTGGAACCGTCGCTCGCCCCGTGACGGCGCGCAGGCTGACCAGTGTTGCGTCTCGACCTAGGGAGATCTCTTCATATTGAAGGCCTCTATCGCGGAGTAACTGCTTTGCCTTGGCGCAGTAAGGGCAATCGGGTTTTGTGAAGAGTGCAATCGAGGGCTGTAGTTGATGTTCCGGTGCGAGGTAGTTCAGCATCGTATCGGCGTCGGAAACCTGGAAGGGATCGTCCAAGGTATCAGGCTCGATGAACATTTTCTCTATCACGCCGTCACAGACCAACATGGAGTAACGCCAGGCGCGCGGACCGAAGCTTTGTTCGGACTTCTCGACCATCATGTTCATGCCACGGGTAAAGTGGCCCTCTCCGTCCGGCAAGAATGTCACATGCTCGGCCTTCTGCGCCTCTTTCCATGCTTCCATGACGAAAGCATCGTTGACGGATACGCAGAGAATGCGGTCTATACCATACTGCTGGAAGATAGGCGCCAATTCGTTGTAGCGTGGTAAGTGGCTTGAAGAGCAAGTTGGTGTGAATGCTCCCGGCAATGAAAAAACGATGACGCGTTGGTCACGGAACAGTTCATCGCTGGTCACTTCGATCCATTGATCACCTTGATGAGTATGAAAGGTAACCTGTGGGACTCTTTTGCCTTCTTGACTGCTAAACATGCATGACAACCTTTTCTCGGAAACAAAACGACGTTATGGCCTGTTACTTATCATTCATTATTGAGACTCCCTCTTGATAGTTCTAATCGTTCATTGCTATCTTATTCATCGGTGCTTGCTATCTGTTGCGGGGGAAACATGAATATCCGGGATTTGGAGTATCTGGTGGCGTTGGCAGAGCATCGCCACTTTCGACGGGCGGCTGATTCGTGCCATGTCAGCCAGCCAACGTTAAGCGGTCAAATCCGTAAGCTAGAAGATGAGCTTGGGGTCATGCTGTTGGAACGGACCAGTCGTAAGGTATTGTTTACGCAGGCAGGTCTACTGTTGGTCGAGCAGGCACGTACCGTGTTGCGCGAGGTCAAGGTGCTGAAGGAGATGGCCAGTCAGCAGGGTGAGGCGATGTCCGGTCCGTTACACATTGGGTTGATCCCGACGGTTGGACCCTACCTGTTGCCGCAGATCATCCCCATGCTACACCAGGCCTTCCCTAAATTAGAGATGTATCTGCATGAGGCTCAGACTGCTCAACTACTGGCGCAGTTAGATAGCGGTAAGCTGGATTGTGCCATCCTGGCCTTGGTCAAGGAGACAGAGGCGTTTATCGAGATCCCGCTATTTGATGAGCCGATGACGCTGGCGGTGTATAGCGATCACCCTTGGGCGAGGAAAGAGCGTATCGCGATGCCGGAGTTGGCGGGGGAACATCTGTTGATGTTGGAGGATGGTCACTGTTTGCGCGATCAGGCGATGGGCTTCTGTTTTGAGGCCGGTGCCGATGAGGATACCCACTTCCGGGCTACCAGTCTGGAGACACTGCGTAATATGGTGGCTGCCGGCAGTGGTATCACACTCTTGCCCGATCTGGCGGTGCCCATCGAGCGGCAGCGTGATGGAGTGAGTTATCTCCCCTGTTATAAGCCGGAACCGAAGCGAACTATCGCTCTGGTCTATCGTCCTGGTTCACCTTTACGCGCGCGCTATGAACAGCTCGCGGAGGCGATCCGCGAGCATATGCAAGAGGTGATGAACCAGCGTGAAGCATTAAAACAGGCGGTTTAACCCGTTTAGTGCCGCGACGCGATAGGCTTCGGCCATGGTCGGGTAGTTGAAGGTAGTATTGACGAAATATTCGATAGTATTGCCTTCCCCCTTCTGTTCCATGATCGCTTGGCCGATGTGGATAATCTCGGCGGCGCGCTCACCAAAGCAGTGAATGCCTAGAATCTGCTTAGTATCACGATGGAACAGGATTTTTAACCCACCGACATTCATCCCCGCTATCTGTGCGCGAGCCAGATGCTTAAACTGCGAGCGACCGACCTCATAGGGGATCTTCATCGCCGTCAGCTCCTGTTCCGTTTTACCGACGGAGCTGATCTCTGGAATGGTGTAGATACCGGTAGGGATATCTTCGATAAGATGGGTATGCGCTTGACCGCGAGTAATGACTTGGGCGGCGATACGTCCTTGGTCATAGGCGGCCGAGGCTAGGCTAGGATAGCCGATGACATCCCCGACGGCATAAATATGCGGTACGTCGGTCTGGTAACGGGCGTTCACGTTGAGTTGACCGCGTTTATCGGCGGATAATCCGACCGCCTCTAGCTGTAGCCCGTCGGTATTCCCGGTACGACCGTTAGCGAACAACAGGCAGTCTGCCTTCACCTTTTTGCCGGATCGCAGGTGAACGATCACCCCATCATCCAGCCCCTCAATTTGTTCAAACTCCTCGTTGTGGCGGATGACTACGCCGTTATTCCAGAAGTGATAGGAGAGCGAGTCTGACATCTCCTGATCCAAGAAAGAGAGGAGGCGATCGCGGGTATTAATCAGATCGACTTTGACGTTGAGGCCACGGAAGATCGAGGCATACTCACAACCGATTACGCCGGCGCCATAGATGATGATATGGCTAGGTTCGTGATGGAGATTAAGGATGGAGTCACTGTCGTAGATGCGGGGGTGGCTGAAATCGATCTCTTGCGGGTGATAGGGGCGCGAGCCGCAAGCGATGACGATGTTATCCGCCGTGAGTGTGTCGCTGCTACCATCCGCATAGGTCACGCTTAGCGTATGCGCATCGATAAATCGCGCTTGGCCGTAGAATAGTTGGCAATGATTACGTTCATAAAACCCCTGGCGCATGCGGGTTTGTTGATTAATTACGCTATCGGCGTGACGTAGGATATCGGGGAAAGTGGCACTGATTAGGCGGGTATTGTCGCTGTAAAGCGGGTTTTGGTTAAACTCAATGATACGACTTACTGCATGACGTAGGGCTTTCGAAGGGATGGTGCCCCAGTGGGTACATCCTCCACCGACGCTGAATTGCCGTTCGATCACGGCAACGCGCGCCCCTTGTTTAACCAATCCCATGGCGGCGCCTTCACCTCCGGGACCTGAACCAATCACAATGGCGTCAAAACGGAAATGCTGTTGCATGTTAGAGTAGGCCTTTTTTTATACAAAACCACAACGGCATCTTAACATGGAATACTATGTAGCCCAATCATCCTCATTATTTATATAAGAAATATTTATGATTAGTAGGTAATGATGGAATAGCCTCGCCGAGGATCGAGGCGATGGTTAATCCAGCGTGGTGTAGCTAAGTTTGATATAGTGAGACGATGGTGGGACACACGGCGTGCCTGCCGGAAGGCCAGATATGAAGAGAGTAACGGGTAAACCTATGGGCGTTAGGGCACAACAAAAAGAACGGACCCGCCGTTCCCTCATCGAGGCGGCATTTAATCAGCTTAGTGCCGAGCGCAGTTTCGCGAGTCTGAGCCTGCGAGAAGTGTCACGCGAGGCGGGGATCGCGCCGACCTCATTTTACCGTCATTTCCGCGATGTGGATGAGTTGGGTTTGACCATGGTGGATGAGAGCGGCTTGATGTTGCGCCAGTTGATGCGCCAGGCACGTCAGCGCATCGCCAAGGGCGGCAGTGTGATCCGCACCTCGGTTGCGACCTTCATGGAGTTTATCGGCAATAATCCGAATGCGTTTCGTCTCTTGTTACGTGAGCGCTCAGGGACCTCTGCTGCATTTCGTGCGGCGGTTCAACGTGAAATTCAGCATTTTATTGCGGAACTTGCCGATTATCTGGAAATCGAAAACCACATGCCGCGCAGTTTTACCGAAGCACAGGCCGAGGCAATGGTTACCATTGTGTTTAGCGCGGGTGCTGAGGCGTTAGATATCGATAACGAGCAACGACGCCAGCTGGAAGAGCGCCTAGTGCTACAGCTGCGGATGATTTCTAAAGGGGTGTACTACTGGTATCGTCGTGAGCAGGAAAAGGCACATCTGGCGCAGCTACAGCTCGCCGAAGGTGCCGAAGGTAGCATTCACCATCATAAGTCATAGGGGAGGAGATGAGTAAACGTCGTCTTGATATAGGAACGCTGATCCTGTCTACCGTGGCAGGCTTATCCATTAGCGGCTCATTCTCTGCGCTGTTTAGCAGCGTGGTGCCTTTTTCTATTTTTCCACTGTTGGCCTTGGTGCTCTCCGCCTATTGCCTGCACCAACGTTATCTCAACGTTGCCATGCCGGAAGGCATGCCGATGCTCTCCTCGTCTTGCTTCTTACTCGGTCTGCTGTTTTATAGCACCTTGATTCGTGTCGAGTATCCGGCTATCGGTTCCAATTTTCTCCCCTCCTTGCTGTGCGTGGTGCTGGTGTTGTGGATCGGCGTACGCATCAAGAAACAGCGCGATCGTATCGCACAGGAGCGGGATGATGAGGATGATGACGATAAAGGTCTCTGAATCGGTAACAACGACTCGGGCAGCCTATTGGCTGCCCGATTTTTTTGAACTTAACGGCGCTCAAGCAGTACGCCGCACTCCATGTGGTGGGTATAGGGAAACTGGTCAAACAGTGCCAGGCGTGTCATGCGATGGCTCTGACTGAGAGTCTGGAGATTGGCGCACAATGTCTCAGGATTACAGGAGATGTATAAGATCTGAGGATAGCCTTGCACCATGTTGAGCGTCTCTGCGTCTAGGCCGCTACGTGGCGGGTCGACGAAGATGGTATTGCAGGCATAGCTGTGTAGATCGATACCTTGCAACCGGTTGAAGGCACGAACGCCTTGCATTGCCTGGGTAAACTCTTCGGCTGACATACGAATGATCTGAACGTTGTCTATCTGATTGGCGGTAATGTTGTATTGTGCGGCGGCCACAGAGGGCTTGGCGATCTCCGTGGCGAGGACGCGGCGGAAGTTACGTGCCAGCGCCAGGGAGAAATTACCATTACCACAATACAGCTCCAGTAAGTCGCCACGCGCATCCTGGGTTGCATCCAGCGCCCACTCTAACATCTGGATGTTGATCGCCGCGTTGGGCTGGGTGAAGCTATTCTCCACCTGACGGTAGATCATGTCGCGTCCAGCGATCGGCAGGACCTCATCGACCCAATCTCGATCGAGACAGATTTTGGTTTTACTGGCGCGTCCGATCAGTTGAACATCATACCCTTGAGCTTGTAGCTGGTTACGTAGCGTCTTTGCAGCGTGGCGCCAGGCGTCATCCAGCGGGCGATGGTAGAGCAGCGAGATGATGGCTTGATTGCTACGCGTCGAGAGATAATCGATCTGGAACAACTTGTGGCGCAACGTCGGATTAGGGCGTAGGGCATCGATCAGCAAGGGCATCAGTCGGTTGATTAGCTCGCTAGCCGCAGGGAACTGATCGACGCGGATACGTCGTTTAGTCTGAGCGTCAAACATGATGTGGTATAGATCGTCACCCTCATGCCAGATACGGAATTCTGCACGCATCCGGTAGTGGCTAGCCGGGGAGCGAAAAGCCTGAACGGCGGGGGCGCCGAAGGGCTGCATCATCTGCGCCAAACGGTGGATCTTTTCCTGGAGCTGTTCATCATAGTGTTCGGTTGGCAGCATGCTTGGTGTCATATCGGTTCTCATCGGCATGGGGTTCAGGCAGCGTGTTTACGCCGCTGCGGATGTTTGTCCGCGATAGGGTAGTACTGACACGCTGCACTCTGAAAGCGGAATGCGCTTGAATGGCGACAGGTATCCTAAAAGCTGGGATTGTAGGCGATGGACGCATGATGTCCAGCCCCAGATGGGCTTTTCCATTAGCCGTCTGCCAGGCGGGGTGGCCATAGTGATGCTAGTTTTGGGGGGAACGGCATTGCCTTCCGCCACGCATTGTATTACCGCTCCCCATGACTACATGACTACATGACTACATGACTACATGGCTACATGGCTACGCGAGATAATATCGGGATGCGGAGAGTGCTGGCGAGAGTCGATACTCGCCAGCCGGGGCTTTTGTTAGAAACGATAGTTCAGCATAGTGACAAAAATATCATCAGTACTGATGTGATTGTTGCGGGTGAATGTGTTGTTATCCAATAGGTTAATCTTATATTCGAGGATTAACGCTAGATTTCTATTGAAGGCATAGGTCGTCGCTAGGTCGAGATATTTGACGTAGGTTTGGTTGCTGCCTGCGTCGCCCTTCAGATCCTTGGCCGTCCCGTTTAGGTAAGCGATGGAGGGTTTCAGGCCGCAGTCGAACTGGTATTGTGCTAACAGCTCATAACCACGCGCCTTGGGAGCGAAGCCATCCTGTTTACCGATGTAGTGCATATTTTTGACTTCGCCATAGATAGCAGCCAGATACACATTATGGTTGTCATATTTGGCACCGACGTTCCATCCCGTGGCGCGCTTACCTAACTGATCTTCACGCTGCTCCAGCGTTCGGGCTGAATTGGCGTATGAGCTACCGATACTGAGACCATTAGTGAAGTGATAGACTAGGGAGGTCCCGACGCCATTACCATTCTGGTGAGCCACGCCGCGAGGGTTATTGCTCAATGGCCCAATCTGATTTTCCGGATCGTTCCAGCCATCGTTTTTACCTTGGACTTGTAGGGCGAAGTCTAATCCCTCGACGAGATTAAAAATATTACGGTTGCGGTAGGTGGCGACGTTGTTGGTACGATAAGTCATAAAGTTATCGATACCATCATAGGATAGTCCACCGAAGACAGGTACTGGGGCACCAGTCCAGCCATTAATATCGTTGAGGATGCCGTAGTTTCGACCATAATCAAAACTTCCGTATTGTCCGAAGCCGACGCCGGCATAGCCGATACGAGTGGTGTTTCTATTACGGTAGGTGCTTTCTGATTGATTTAATTTAACGTTATATTCCCAACGGGCATAACCAATCATCAAGTCGTTAATTTTGGTTTCACCGCGTAGAGTAAATTTAACTTTAGATTGATCGCCCGCGATATGATTATCAGATGAGAAATAGTGACGGACCTTAAATGAACCATCTAAATAAACCCGGTTGCCATCCTTGTTATAAATTTCAGCAGCCTGTGAAATGAGCGGTAACATACCCATGCAGCTTATGGTTGATAATACCATAAGCGAGCGGATCTTATTCATCATTGATTCCCGAAAGTGATTACATAAAGTTATTAAAATAGGTAGCAAGAGTGTTGCTTTTTTTATGATTATATAAAAAATGGGCACATTTTTGTGATGAATGTCACGTATTTAAGTCTATTTGTATCATGAATATCTTTAAACAGAGATCATGGTCACGTTAATCATTAGGCTTGAATCGATAGAATTTTAAAAACTCCACTCGGTCTTCTTCACAAAAAATCACCAGAGATTACTGCTATGTCTATAAGCAAAAAAAAATCGTTGTTAGCCTTGGTTATCGCTACATCTAGCCTCTTTTGCTCGCCGACGCTTTTCGCTACCGAGGTCGCTAGCCAGCCCAATCTAGGGGCTACATTGACGCAGTTGACACAGCAATACCCTATTCATTGGATCTCTATTGAGCAAGTTGCCGAGAGCCTGAAGGGTAAGGCACCGATTAGTGTCGGGTTTGATATTGATGATACGTTACTTTTCTCTAGCCCGGCATTTTTCTATGGTAAGCAAAAATTCTCTCCGGATAGCAATGCCTTTTTGAAGAATCAAACGTTCTGGGATGAGGTAAGCAGTAGCGGTTGGGATCGCTTCTCTATTCCGAAAGATTCAGGTCGTGCATTGATGGAGTTGCATTTAAAACGTGGCGATCATGTTTATTTTATTACGGGTCGGCCGATGCCCTCTAATGGGAAAGAAGATTTAACGCAAACGCTGAAAGATGACTTTAAGATTCCGGATAATCAGCTGAATAAGGTTATTTTCGCCGGGACGAAGCCCGATGCGAAGGTTGAATATATGCAGAAACATCATATCACTATGTTCTATGGTGATTCTGATAACGATATCCTTGATGCGCGAAAAGCGGGGGCCGAAGGTATCCGTGTATTACGTCCATTGAACTCCACTAATAAGCCGATGCCGAAAAATGGTGTATTTGGTGAAAAAGTAATCATTAACTCCCAATACTGATCGGCGGCATAAAGATAAGAGGACATGATGAAGCATGCATTTAAATTGAGTCTGGCCGCCGCCATGATGGTGTTGGCCGGTTGCGCCGCCCATCCTAAGGATGCGCAGCAGAGTGCACAACAGCAACTGTCATCTCAGGCAACGCTGGCTGTTAACTGGATGCAGCAGTCAGGTGAGTATCAGGCGTTGTCCTGGCAGGCGTTCAATGTAGCGAAAACAGCATTTCTCAATAATCCGGCCCCGAAGGGGAGTAAGAAGGCGGTGATCGTCGATATCGATGAAACGATGTTGGATAACACGCCCTATGCGGCATGGCAGATTAAACAGTCGCGCAGTTTCAGCGAGGCGGATTGGGATAAGTGGGTAGAGGCACGCCAGGCGAAGGCACTACCGGGCGCGGCTTCCTTTGCGCACTTCGTGCTCGATCATGGTGGACGTGTCTTCTATATCTCCAACCGCACTCAGCAGGGCTTAGCGAGCACTGAGGCCAATCTGAAAGCTCAGGGTTTTCCTGATATCAGCGCACAGACATTGTTGCTAAAAGATAGCAGCGGTAGTAACAAGGTCGCTCGTTTCAAGCGGGTGAGCGAAATGGGTTATTACCCGGTGTTGTTCGTCGGCGATAACCTGAATGACTTTACTGGTGAGACTTATCACCAGGCTAACGCGCAGCGTAAGGGGTTTGTGGCGGAGAATCACCAGAAATTCGGTACGCAGTTTATTATTCTACCCAATCCCTCTTATGGTGATTGGGAGGGGGGAATGGCACCGGGTTATTGGCAACAGTCTGCCGCCGGGAAGTTGAAGATCCGTGATGCTAACCTGTCGGCTTGGCATCCGTCGGTACAGTAAACCTCCTGTACTGGGCGCCGATTTCGGCGCCTTTAATGACCTATTATGTGCTATCACCAGCACATTTTTTTGTCACTAAAAACTCGACTGATTAATCGTTATTTTAGTCGAAAATGATGTTGATTGCGTTGAGCCTCATATAATTCTCTCATTGCCCTTCTATTTCCCTATTATGACGCCAATCGTTGGCGAGATTGCATACGTTTGAGAGTATCCCTACTAGCGTGTGACGGGTAGAATGCCTCGTTTTTTTTGGGGTTGGTGGCAGGGCGCCAACCCTTTACGCTGAGATGAAAAGTAGGGTCATATCATAATGAATAACAAATATCCGGTTATTGCGTGGTTGCCGCTTACGGTCGTCGCTATGCCTAACGTTGCGCTGGCCGCGTCGAGTGACATGGTCGTAACCGCGAGCCGTTTTAGCCAGCCCGTATCGACGGTGTTGGCACCAATGGATGTGGTGACGCGCGATGAGATCGAGCGTTGGCAATCGAAGAGCCTCGATGAGGTAATGCGCCGTCTACCGGGGGTCGACATCGCCCAAAATGGGGGGTTAGGTCAGAACTCCACGCTTTATCTGCGTGGTAGCGAAGCGCGGCAGGCTCTCATCCTGCTGGACGGTATTCCGCTGGCGCGCCCGGGGATCAGTAATGTTGCCGCATTGAACAAGATCCCTATTGCCATGGTGCAGCGTATCGAATATATCCGTGGGCCGCGTTCGGCAGTTTACGGTTCTGGGGCCATCGGTGGTGTGATTAATATCATTACACTGGATGCGGAGCCGGGGGCGAGGTTGGGGATCGGGACTGGTTCGAATCATTATCAGCAATATGATGCCGGGGTACGCCAGCAGTTAGGGAATACAACACTCTCCTTGGCTGGTGCCTTCCAATCGACGGAAGGATTTAATGTGAAGCCCGATTCCCCTTATGCACCTGACGGTGACCGTGATGGTTTCCGTAATAAGGTGCTATGGGGAGGGGTCGAGCATCGTTTTACGCAGGCGTGGTCAGGTTTTGTCCGTGGCCATGGCTATAGCGATGCCTCGGATTACGATGCGGGGAAATATGGTAAGGCGAGTAGTGGTACCCAGCGTCAGCTTTACAATCATAGCTATGATATGGGGCTGCGCTATCAGTCTGGAGTCTATGCTTCGCAGTTAATCGCGGCTTACCAGCGTGTTAAAGACTATAACTACGGTCCGGTCTATGGTCGCTATGGTAAGGGGAGTTCACTGGATGATCTGCGCCAGTATAACCTGCAATGGGGTAATACCTACCGTTTCGACAGCGGTATGCTGAGTGCCGGTGCCGACTGGCAGCAGCAACGCTTGATCTCATCGGATATCCAGAAGAAGCAACATTACCAGCGCTACGACACAGGGTTTTATCTGAGCGGCCAACACAAAGTGGGTAGCGTGACACTCGAGGCCTCCGGACGAGCGGATAATGATCAGCAATTTGGCTGGCATGGTACCTGGCAGAGCGCGGCCGGTTGGGAGTTTGCCTCTGGCTACCGAGCGACGCTCTCCTATGGTACCGGTTTTCTGTCACCCTCTTTGGGGCAACAGTTCGGTGCCGATCGGATGAATATCAAGAGTAACCCAGACTTGCGTCCAGAAGAGTCTCGCCAATGGGAGCTGGGATTAAGTGGGTTGAGTGGTCCGTTGGATTGGCAACTTTCGGCTTATCGTAATCAGGTGCGTAATCTGATCACCTATTTTAGCGATCCTGATACCCAACAAGGGCAGTACCTTAACATTGACTCAGCGACGATTAAGGGGGTGGAGTGGGTCGGCAGTTTTGATACTTGGGTAGTGAGTCATCGGATTACTTTGCAATATATCGATCCTCGAGATGATAAGACAGGCGAGCTATTGCCACGCCGTTCCCGTCATCAAGGTAAGTATCAATTGGATTGGGCAATGGGGTCGCTGGAGATGGATCTAGCCTACCAATATTATGGCCGCCGTAATGATAGCTCGGCTCCCGGTGGAAAACTTCCGAGTTATAGTACGATGGACGTTTCGGCCTCTTATCCTGTTACATCTCAACTGACGGTTCGTGGTAGAATTGGTAATCTTCTGGATAAAAATTACCAAACCGCTTATGGCTACCAAACCGCAGGACGGGAATATTATCTCTCCGGTAGCTACACCTTCTGATGATGTAGCCACTGCCAAGCCCACCGTGCTGGTGTTCGACTCTGGGGTCGGTGGGCTTTCCGTTTATCAAGAGATCCAAGCCTTATTGCCGGATCTCCACTATATCTATGCATTCGATAACCAAGGCTTCCCTTATGGGGAGAAAGAGGCTGCATTTATTACCGAGCGGGTGCTACTGATCGTTGAGGCGATTCAACGGCGTCATGCGCTATCGGCTATGGTTGTGGCGTGTAATACAGCGAGTACCATTGTATTACCGGCATTGCGCGAGCGTTTTTCTTTTCCGGTCGTGGGTGTGGTTCCCGCTATCAAGCCTGCGGCGAAACTGACACGTAATGGGATCGTCGGCCTATTGGCGACGCGCGCCACCGTTCAACGTGCCTACACGCATGAACTCGTCGCTCGTTTTGCGGCTGATTGCCAGATTAAGATGTTAGGCTCGGCCGAGTTGGTCGAGATTGCCGAGGCTAAGTTACATGGTGAGGCAGTAGAACTACAACGGCTGCGTGCGATTTTGCGCCCATGGCTCACCATGGCTGAGCCACCGGATACGGTCGTACTAGGCTGTACCCATTTCCCGTTGTTACGTGCGGAATTGGCTCAAGTATTACCGGTAGGAACGCGGATGGTCGATTCGGGTGCCGCGATTGCGCGTCGGGTTGCTTGGCTGATTGCCAATCAGCCAACTCTGACTGGAACTGATCGGCGTAATGTCGCCTATGCGACGCATTGTGATGCACAAACAGCGGCATTATTGCCCGTTTTATGCCAGCAGGGTTTCGATGCACTCGAAGAATTGTCCATATAAGCGGCGATTTATACCGAGTTGCTGAAAAGTTGCCCTGTCGCGCGATTTTTTTAAAATTAGGACTTGTCACCTCGCGAGAAGTCCCTATAATGCGCCACCACTGACCGGGAACAACGACAACAACGTCGCTCAGTCAGGCAGAGAAAGCAAAAATAAATGCTTGACTCTGCGGGCGAAAAGCGTAATATACGCAGCCCACGCCGACGA
>NZ_JBIUCY010000021.1:0-54156 GCF_044540725.1 Edwardsiella sp. A.80236 | reverse complement strand
GAGCGGTAGTTCAGTTGGTTAGAATACCTGCCTGTCACGCAGGGGGTCGCGGGTTCGAGTCCCGTCCGTTCCGCCACTCATTTTAAAAGGCCCGCTATTTATAGCGGGTCTTTTTTCATATGCACTTCCTGGTCGTTCAGTTAGCCTTAGCCGATTCACCGACTCATCCCCTTGATCGACGTTTCACTGATTAATCCGTTGCGCTGTGTGCCATTCTTTGGTTATCAACAGAAGGCGATACCGGTGATAACGCGTTTCGCTGATGCCGCCAGATCGCTCCCGCTGATTGTCGTCATAAACCTGTTAGCCGTTAAGGTATCGCGCTATTGTTCGCTTGCGGTTCGGATCTGTGCGTAGCCTCCTACGTCGCTGAGATGCAGAGACCGCTACCTCCATGATGAAAGAGACGGTTGTAATTCGAGCTGTGCATACCTATAACAGAAGAGTAGACTCGTTAAGATAACGTAGTGTGTGCGCCATCGCGGCTCGTCTCTACGGTGTATTTTGAGCAACAGGCGGTAAACGTGCGCAAAAAGAACTTTGCTATGCGCTATACGGCGGGTATGCCGGCGACGCGTATTTTCCCCGGCGCTATTCATGAGCTTGGTCAACCCGTGGCGGCGACACATACGCTGCCAAGCGATGACATCCTACGCATCATGGTCTGGAATATCTTCAAGCAGCAACGAGCCGATTGGCTCTCGGTGTTGAAGGAGTATGGGCGGCGTTCGCAGTTGGTGTTGCTGCAAGAGGCACAGACGACGCCTGAGCTAGTCCGTTTCGCCACCAGTAACTATCTTACGGCCGATCAGGTACCCGCCTTCTCCCTACCGCAGCACCCCTCCGGGGTGATGACACTGGCGGCGGCTCATCCCATCTATTGTTGCCCATTGCGTGAGAAAGAGCCGCTGATCCGCTTGGCGAAGTCGGCGTTGGTGACGGTCTATCCTCTATTCGATGGGCGCCTGCTGATGGTGGTTAACATCCATGCGGTGAACTTTAGTCTCGGCGTCGAGGTGTATAGTAAGCAGTTAGATCCCATCGGCGAGCAGATCGCCTTGCATAAGGGGCCGGTGATCATGGCGGGGGATTTTAATGCCTGGAGCAATCGCCGCCTCAACGCGCTACGACGCTTCGCCAGTGGGATGGAGCTTCGTGAGGTGCATTTTACGAATGATCAGCGTCGTACCGCCTTTGGCCGCCCGCTGGACTTCGTGTTTTATCGTGGCTTGGGAGTGGTTGAGGCCTCGGTATTAGTCACCCAGGCATCGGATCATAATCCGCTATTGGTCGAGTTCCGCCCGGAATAGCGCTGGGATCTGTGAGCCAATAAAAAAAGCGCCGCGAGGGCGCTTTTTTTGCTGCAGGAAAACGTCAACTATTGCCGTCTTGCTTATCTTTCACATACAACGTCAGCAAGTCACCCGGCTGGATCTGGCCGTTATCGTTAACCTTGCTATTCCAGCGCATGACATCATCGAGATCGACGCCATGGCGGCGCGCGATGCTGGAGAGCGAATCACCTTTACGCACCTTGTAGGTGATGGTGTTGTCCGCCAACGCTTTCGCATTACCGTTAGCCGCGACCTTCAAGGTCTGCCCCGCCTTCAGTGTGCTGCCGCGCAGGTTATTCATGCTCAGCAGCGTCTGTTGCGTCATGTTCAGGCGACGGGCAATCCCCGAAATGGTATCGCCGCTACGAACCTTGTAGGTCGAGCTCATCCGGTTATCAGCCAACTGCGTATCAGGCTGAATCGCGGCGATCTCACGCTCGGCCAACGAGTCTTTCAGACGATCGACATGCGCCAAAGGAACCATGATGTAACGCGGGCCATGGCCTCGTGGTGCGGTCACATTGCGCTTATAGCCTGAGTTAAATGACTTCAGCTTGGTCAGCGACATACCTGCCATTTCGGCGGCTTGGCTGAGCTGAATCTGCTGCCCGACGTCAACGCGTGCCAAGGCTCGCTCCTGACTCGACTTCGGCAGTTTAATCCCATAGCGCTGGTTGTGCTTGATGATGTCGCTTAACGCTAACACCTTGGGCACATAGATCGACGTTTCACGCGGCAGAGAGAGCGACCAAAAATCGGTCGGACGCCCTTTGCGTTTATTGGCCTTGATCGCCTGCATGACACGCCCTTCACCGCTGTTAAAGGCGGCGAGGGTCAGCAGCCAGTCACCACCGAACATCTTGTTCATACGCTGCATCATATCCAGCGCGGCGGTGGTGGAGGCGGCGACGTCTCGGCGACCGTCATACCATTGATTCTGTTTTAATCCGTAATTACGACCCGTTTGAGGCACGATCTGCCATAGCCCTGCGGCATTGGCCGATGACGTTGCATGCGGATTAAAAGCGCTCTCCACTATGGGTAGCAGTACCAGTTCCATCGGCATATTACGTTTCTTAATCTGCTCGACAATCCAGTACATGTACGGCTCTGCCCGTAATGTTACATCGTGGAGATAGCTCTTATTGCGTAAATACTTGTTTCTTTGTTCACGGACCCGGTAGTTATCCGGAACCTTCATCTTCATGTCGTCACTAATGAAGCCCCATAAATCATCCTGCGCGATGGTACTACTGGTGTCTCCCCATCGCGCGGAGGTCGCTCGTGCGGCCGAGGGCTGTCCTGCTTCACTTCGACTGACAGAAGACAAACTCTGTGCATGCTGTTCTGGCTGCGACTGGGAACCCCCATGGCAGCCAGCTAACAACACAGAGGCGAAGATTATCGCTCTAGCCTTCATGTGTTTGTCACTGGTGATTAAAAGACGAGCAATAATACTTTGCTTGGCCGCGCAACACAAGAAAAAGCTTTAAAAGCTGTCTTTCATGTCACGTAGACAGGCAAAAACTCGCCAAATCTCATTAGGTTGCGTAGGAAAGCCTACATTCCTTTGCAAATCATCATCATAACAGCGTAAGAAAGGATTTATTTCCTTCTCAATCTGTAGGGTTGTGGGCACCGTAGGTTGGTGTTTTGCCCGCAACGCCGCCGCGTGTTGCTGATATGTTTCTATTAGCCTATTTTGGGGTAAGACATGACGTGCAAACCGCAGATTTGACTCAGTATATTCGTGCGCGCAACAAACCAGTGTGTTATTGGGAAGTTGCAAAATACGCTGTAACGAGTCAAACATTTGCTGCGCTGTCCCCTCAAACAGACGGCCGCAGCCCGCGGAAAACAGGGTGTCGCCACAAAACAGGTAGGGTGCGCTGTAGTAGGCCACATGGCCTAGCGTATGCCCTGGTACGGCGAGTACAGTCACTTCGAGCCCGAGCAGGGATAACCTATCGTTATCGGCCACCACCTGATTACATCCCGCCTCGCGGGTTTCTGCCGGGCCGTAAACCGGCAGATCAGGGTAGGCTTGGACGATTTCTGCAACGCCGCCAACGTGGTCATTATGGTGATGGGTGAGCAGAATGGCTTTAGGGGTTATCCGATTCTCTGTCAAATAGTGTAAAACCGGCGCGGCGACGCCTGGATCGACGATGAGGCAGTGACGCTGCGGATTGATTAGCAGCCAGATGTAGTTATCCTGTAGGACAGGAAGGCCGATAAGATCCATGATGTTATCTTCTCCAAAGTCAGAGGTGGCGATGAAAGCGGCACTCAGCAACTCCCCGTTTAGTGAACCCTTTACCTGGCGGCAAATCCCCTGGGGAATGCACTACCGGGCCGCATTGGAGTTACGCCTGACGCCCTGGTGGCCGAAGCTGTTTGGCTACCACCTACTGAAGTTGGGGGCGTTGAGCGCCGATCTGGCGACAGACCGTTGTACCATATCACATCAGGTGAATGTGGCTGCCGAGGGAGAGCATCTTCAGGTCATCACCGACTTAGCGCACTTACCCTTTGCCGCGAAGTCGGTGGATGCGTGTCTGCTGGGGCATTCGTTGGGGTATGCGGCGGCGCCACACCGGGTACTGCGTGAGGTCGACCGGGTCTTGGTGGATGATGGCTGGCTGATCATCAGCGGTTTCAGTCCGTTCAGCCTGCTCGGTGTCGGGCGTTTAGTGCCGGGATTACGTCGTCGCCCCCCCTACAATAGCCGGATGTTTAGTATGGGGCGCATCATGGACTGGCTGACGCTATTGAATTACGAGGTGTTGGAAGCCTCGCGCTTTCAGGTGTTACCCTGGCATCAGCCATCCATGTCGTTACTGAGTCGCCATTTCCCGGCGATGGGCTGCCTGATGCTGATCGTGGCGCGTAAGCGCACTATTCCGTTGACCTTAACGCCACAGCGCGCCTTGCATGCCCGTCCTGGCATGCGTCGCGCCTTGGGCGGCGCGGCGAAGATCCTGCGACGCCCGGGTTAATTTCCGTCGGGGCGGTAGCCCTCGTCCTCTCGTGTCGGTTTGCCCGCGGCCTGGCGCGCCAACTCATCACAGCGCTCATTTTCCGGATGGCCGGCATGGCCCTTGACCCATATCCACTCAACCTGATGTGCCTGAATGGCCTGATCTAGGCGTTGCCAGAGATCGACATTCTTGACCGGCTTCTTGTCTGCCGTCTTCCAGCCCCGCCGCTTCCAGCCATGGATCCATTGGGTGATGCCTTGGCGCACGTACTGGCTGTCGCTGTATAGTTTCACCTGGCAGTCACTGGTCAGCGCCTCTAGCGCGACGATCGCCGCCATTAACTCCATGCGGTTGTTGGTCGTCAGGTGATAGCCCGCGCTGAGCGCCTTCTCATGCTGTCGGTAGCGTAGTATGGCGCCATAGCCGCCCGGCCCCGGGTTCCCCAGGCAGGAGCCATCGGTGAAAATCTCAACCTGCTTTAACATCTCTGGTAGACTACTCCCTGATCAAAACCGTGAGTCTGACATAAAGTGACACGATGAGCACAGCAAAATGAGTACCCCAATCGCCCGCCAAATTGTCCTCGATACGGAAACCACCGGTATGAACCAGGTCGGTGCCCACTACGAGGGGCACCGCATCATTGAGATCGGCGCCGTCGAAGTCATTAACCGTCGTCTGACTGGCCGCAACTTTCACGTCTATCTCAAGCCGGATCGCTTGGTCGATCCAGAAGCGTTTATGGTGCATGGCATCAGCGATGACTTCTTGTTGGGTCAGCCGAGCTTTGCCGATGTGGTCGATGAGTTCCTCGAATTTATCCGTGGGGCGGAGTTGGTGATCCATAACGCGCCGTTCGATATCGGCTTTATGGACTACGAATTTGCCAAGCTGGGGCGCGATCTTCCCAAGACGGAGACCTTCTGCACCATCACCGATAGCTTGGTGATGGCGCGTCGCCTGTTCCCCGGCAAGCGCAATAGCTTGGATGCATTATGCAACCGCTATGAGATCGATAACAGCAAGCGAACCCTGCACGGCGCCTTGCTCGATGCCCAGATCCTGGCCGATGTCTATCTGATCATGACCGGCGGTCAGACGTCGTTGTCCTTCGCTAGCGAAGGGGATAGCGCGACGCAGGTGCAGGCCGCGGAGATCCGTCGCGTGGTGCGCGGTGCCCAAGGGCTACGGGTGGTGTATGCCAGCGAAGCGGAGCTGGCTGCACATGAACAACGTCTGGATTTGGTGCAGAAGAAGGGCGGCAGCTGCTTGTGGCGTAGCTGAAAGGCGAAAACTTACTGAAAAATCGCCAGAAAGTACAAAATATGCGCGAACGATAAACGCGAGAAGAAAAAGGGTTGACGCCACCCGGCACTCACCGTAATATGCGCCTCGTTCCCCAACGGGAACAACGCGGAGCGGTAGTTCAGTTGGTTAGAATACCTGCCTGTCACGCAGGGGGTCGCGGGTTCGAGTCCCGTCCGTTCCGCCAACATTCTAAGCCCTGGTTCAGCAATGAACCGGGGTTTTTTCTTTTTCGTTCTCTCTCTTTATTCCTGATCCCTGGCGTGGCGCAAGCCCGACCAGCGAGCCTGCTCCGTGTATCCCTTCCGTCTGCTTAAGCGCCTCATCGATTGACATGACTATGCGATCAACTCGGCGTCAGCCGCGCTGAGTTACGGGGGCGTTCTGGGCATAGCCGGCCAGGTCGCCGAGAGAGGGGGATGCCGTTAGGCGAAGCGGGCGGAGAGGCGTACCCAACACACAGCATGTGCAACTTGTCATCACACATGCTGTGCGCGCTGTAGATTCGCTAGCGCTCGTGACGAGCGGCTTTACAGGATTTTATGGGGCCCGAAACACTCGTAGTGCAGACGCGCGGCATCGACACCTTGGGCCAGTAGTTGCTGAGCCACGTGTTGCATAAAGCCGACTGGACCACAGAAATAGAATTGCATGTCAGTATCGCTGAGCGTCTCACCTAGCGCAGAGAGGTCCATCATCCCGGCGTGGCACCGTGTCTGTGGGCTGACCGGTACCTGGTGCGCGGATTGACGCAGCCAGAGATGAGCCTGGGCCTGGGGAAGGGGAGCGAGCAGCCGCTCAACCTCCGCGCCGAAGGCCCACGCTTGCACGTTGTCGGCGGCGTGTAACCAGTTGAGCGCGGCTGGATGTCCTTGTGCGCTCAAGGTGGCGAGCATGCTGAGCAACGGTGTTACGCCGACGCCGGCGGAGATCAGCGTCACCGGTGTCTGTGGCGTGGTGTCGAGCGTGAACTCCCCACAGGGGGCAGACAGGAATAGGGTATCGCCAGGTTGCGCGACATCATGCAGATAGCGTGAGACGACCCCCTGTTCCTCGCGCTTGACGGCGATGCGGTAGTCGCGCCCATTCGGCGCATGGGTCAAGGAGTACTGGCGGATCGCTTGGCGAGGCAGGCTTGGGTGGCGAATGTATACGCCGAGGTATTGCCCCGGGATAAAGTCGGCCACGGGGCCGCCATCTACCGGCTCTAGGATGAAGCGGGTGATCAGCGTGCTCTCCTCGCGCTTCTCACGAATACGGAACGCGCGTTGGTGTTGCCAGCCACCCGGCTGCGCCGCTTGCTGCCGATACAACTGAGCCTCGCGATCGATAAAGATCTGCGCCAAGACGCCATAGGCCTTCCCCCAGGCCGCTAACACCGCCTCGCCGGGATTCAATAGCTCCTCCAGGGTCTTGAGCAGATGGTGGCCGACGATGGCGTACTGCTCCGCTTGGATATCGAAACTGGCGTGTTTGTGGGCGATACGCTCTACGGCGGCGCTCAACGCGCTGGGATTATCGATATGCGCGGCATAGGCACAGATAGCATGGAATAACGCTTCACGCTGATCGCCGTTGCGCTGATGACTCAGGTTGAAAATGGCTTGCAACTCAGGGTTATGACTAAACATACGTTGATAGAAGTGGCCGGTAAGCCCAGGACCATACTGTTGTAGTAAGGGCAGGGTGGATTGCACGATGGCGATGGTGTTCTGATCCAGCATAGCGTTTCCTTGGCAGGTGTTATTCATAATGACGGTTAAGATGTATTTAAAATACAACTTAATCATTTTTCCTGTCGTTGTAAATCAGTCATTGCCGACCCGATGCGATTGGCGTTACGGTAGTGATGATTTTTTATGCGAGCACACGTGGCTTGGCACAAAAATGCAACACGATTCAGGATGTCGCTCCCACCTTGTGTCGCCTATAGCCAAACGTTTGCGTAAAAATCAGGGAAGAGTGTTTTTAACAAGCTAAAAACATATTACACTGTGGTCGATTGCCCGTTTGGGTGAGGATGTATTGGCTGTGGGAGCCAAAATTTACTCAAAAACGGTTAGCTGAGTCAGGAGAAACGGATGTTAAAGCGTGAAATGAACATTGCCGATTACGATGCCGATCTGTGGCAGGCAATGCAGCGGGAAGTAGAGCGTCAGGAGCAGCACATTGAGCTGATCGCCTCAGAGAACTACACCAGTCCTCGGGTCATGCAGGCTCAGGGTTCCCAACTGACCAATAAATATGCTGAAGGTTATCCGGGTAAGCGCTACTACGGCGGTTGCGAGTATGTGGATCAGGTCGAGCAATTGGCGATCGATCGCGCCAAGGCGTTGTTCGCAGCCGATTATGCCAACGTACAGCCACACTCTGGCTCACAGGCTAACTTCGCCGTGTATACCGCGCTGCTGCAACCGGGCGATACGGTGTTGGGGATGAACCTGGCGCACGGCGGCCATCTGACTCACGGTTCTCCGGTTAACTTCTCCGGTAAGCTGTATAACGTGGTGCCTTACGGCATCGATGCCCAGGGCCGTATCGACTATGACGATTTGGCGGCACAGGCGCAGGCACATCGTCCGAAGATGATCATCGGCGGTTTCTCCGCTTATTCCGGCGTCGTCGATTGGGCGCGGATGCGTGAGATCGCCGACAGCATTGGCGCCTATCTGTTCGTGGATATGGCGCATGTGGCGGGATTGGTTGCCGCCGGTGTTTATCCCAACCCGCTCCCTCACGCTCATGTCGTCACCACCACCACGCACAAGACCCTGGCAGGTCCGCGCGGCGGTCTGATCCTGGCGAAGGGCTTGGACGAGACGCTGTATAAGAAGCTGAACTCCGCCGTATTCCCTGGGGCGCAGGGTGGCCCGCTGATGCACGTTATCGCCGCCAAGGCGGTGGCGCTGAAAGAGGCGATGGAGCCGGAGTTTACCCGTTACCAGCAGCAGGTGGCGAAGAACGCTAAGGCGATGGTCGAGGTCTTCTTGCAGCGTGGCTATAAGGTCGTCTCCGGCGGAACCGAAAACCACTTGTTCCTGCTGGATCTGGTCGATAAGCAGATCACCGGTAAAGAGGCGGACGCCGCGCTGGGGCGTGCCAACATTACCGTGAATAAGAACAGCGTACCGAACGATCCGCAAAGTCCGTTCGTCACCTCCGGCATCCGTGTCGGTACCCCGGCCATCACGCGCCGTGGCTTCAACGAGGCGGACTCGCGAGAGCTGGCCGGTTGGATGTGTGACGTATTGGATAACATTCATGATGAGGCGGTGATCGCCAATACCCGGCAGAAGGTTCTGGCGATCTGCGCCCGCCTGCCGGTTTATGCCTAATCGTCGGTTTCACCGCTGTTCTTGAGCCCGCCTGTGTGCGGGCTTTTTTACGTCGCCGTCTCCTGGAGTTTGCCCGCCTGCATCAGCCACGCGCCGAGGCTGACGGCGATCAGACTGAGCTCTTCGGGCGAGAAGCGGATACGATAATGGTGCTCCAAGCCGGCGATGCTGTCGCGGGTCAGGGTCAGCAATCCCGGATGATGTAATTCCAACTCGGCCAGTAGTGGCGTACCGATGCGAATGCCGAAGCGGGCACGCTCGATAGCGGCACCCAGATGGGCGAACAGCCGGGAGCAGAGCTGTTCTCGTTGAGGAAAACGAATGCCACTACATGCCTCTACGCGCTCGACGCTCTCCTCGACTTCTTGCATCAAGGTCCGATCCTGGTCGTTATCCCGGGGCGTGGCGGCGTGATTTTTGAGTAGGCTTAGCATCAGCGTGGTGAATAGCTGTTCCTGCTGGCGCAGTTCAGGATCGAGCCGATCGAAGAGGATCTGACACAGCGCGCCCGCACAGCCATATTCACACTTCTGCTGTAAGGCGCGGCGATGGATGTCGGGTAGCCAGCAAGGCAGCAGATTCGTCAGCGGATGACGTTGTTGTTGCAGAGAGGCAAATAGCAACATCAAGCCGACGAGCTGTTTCTGACGAGGCGTAAAGGTGAAGCAGGGCAGCGTGGTGTGTTGATCGAGCAAGGCCGCGAAGCACGCCAAGCACGCCTCAGGCTGTAGCGTCGGAGCGACCTGTTGCAACGCGCTGAATAGTTGCGCCTCTGAGACGCCAGGGGCGAGACGCATTCCGCGTTGCAGCCAGTGCAGCAGACACAGGCGCCACTCATAGGCTGAGCCATACAGACGATAGCCTTGGCGTGGATGGTAACTGAGATGCAAGGCGTGGTAGCGCATCATTTCACCGACCAGATGGCTCAGATCGGCCTCCGCCTCCTGGCACGGCTGGTGGTTGATCTGGCATAGACGCTGCGACGTCAGCGGTGCGTCGGCAAGTAGCAAGGCCAGTGCCAGTGTACAGCGACGCGCGGCGGGCGTGCGAGCCTCGGACGGCGGGCTTGCGTTCTGCATCGGTATTCCCCCGGCCTGAATCATACTGGAATTAATCAAGCATAAGCATAGCAAAGTCCGTCATGGCACGCCGTCGGAGTAGGCTGAATTTGCACGCAGACGTGATGCGCGTCGACGCGGCGGGTCGCCCGGAGGCGCAGATAAAAAAACACCCTGCACGCAAGCGGGCAGGGTGTCTGTTAGCGGGGATGAGCTATTAGCGCTTCAGCGCGTCGCTCAGTTCGTCACGCAGGGCGCCCAGCAGGGACTTGACCACGCGCGGGTTACCGGCGACAACGTTGCCGCTCGCCAGGTAACCATGACCGCCGACGAAGTCGGTGACCAGGCCGCCGGCTTCGCGTACCAGCAGTTCACCGGCGGCGAAATCCCACGGCTTCAGGCCGATCTCGAAGAATCCATCCACTCGGCCGGCGGCGACATAGGCCAGGTCCAACGCGGCGGAGCCGGTGCGACGGAAGTCGGCGCACTGGGTGAACAACTTGTCGACCATCTTGATGTAGGTGGCGGCGTGATGTTTCACCTTGAACGGGAAGCCCGTAGCCAGGATCGTGCCGTTCAGATCTTTCGCCTGGCCGGTACGCAGACGGTAGCCGTTGAGCTGCGCGCCCTGACCGCGGGTCGCGGTGTACAGTTCGTTACGCATAGGATCGTAGACCACGGCGACTTCGGTACGCCCTTTGATACGGACGGCGATAGAAACGGAGAAGTGCGGTAGACGCTTAATGAAGTTGGTGGTGCCATCCAGCGGATCGATTACCCATTGGATCTCGTGATCTTCACCCAACAGTTCACCACACTCTTCACTGATAATGGTGTGCTGAGGATAAGACTTGCGGATGGTCTCGATGATCAGGTGTTCAGCATCGCGATCGACGTTGGTCACAAAATCATTGCTGCCTTTCTGGCTGGCTTCTACTGCGTCGGGCGTTTCGTAACTTTTGGCAATCAGGTTACCAGCCTTGCGCGCGGCGCGCACGGCGATGTTCAGCATCGGATGCATGGGAATCTTCCACTAGATGTTAAAGAACGGGAAATTTAGACGGCAGATATTATAGCAAAGCGTATGGCAAACAACCATGCCGTTTTGCGATTAGGTGTGAGCAAATTGAAGCTGTGATGTAGATCAAGGGGTTATCTATGTGAGTTTGTGACGAATAAATCAATAGAAACCATTAATAGTCGCTTATGGTAAAATGGTCAGCTCAATTCAACCGTGTAATGAGTAACCATGCTGGACAATATTCGCATCGTGCTGGTGGAAACGTCCCACACCGGCAACATGGGGTCGACGGCTCGCGCCATGAAGACCATGGGGCTGACCAACCTGTACCTGGTGAATCCGCTGGTGCGCCCCGACTCGCAGGCTATCGCCTTGGCGGCGGGCGCCAGCGACGTGATTGGCAACGCCACCATCGTGGACAGCTTCGACGAGGCGATTGCCGGTTGCAGCCTGGTAGTGGGGACGAGCGCTCGCTCGCGCTCACTCCCCTGGCCGATGTTGGAGCCACGAGAGTGCGGCCAGCGTGCGGCGCAGGAGTCGGAGCATGCGCCGGTCGCCATCGTGTTTGGTCGCGAGCGCGTCGGTCTGACCAATGATGAGTTGCAGAAGTGCCATTACCATGTGCAGATCCCGGCCAACCCGGAATACACCTCGCTGAACCTGGCGATGGCGGTGCAGATCCTCAGCTATGAGATCCGCGTCGCCCATCTGGATCGTCAGGCGGCCAAGTACCCGCCGGTAGGCGAAGAGGCCTACCCGCTGGTCGATGATTTGGAGCGCTTCTATAGCCATCTGGAGCAGACGCTGCATCATACCGGCTTTATCCGTGAAAAGAATCCGGGTCAGGTGATGAACCGTTTACGTCGCTTGTTTACCCGCGCGCGTCCCGAGGCGCAGGAGCTGAATATTTTGCGCGGTATTTTGGCGTCGATTGATAAGTACCACGCAGAACGGCACGAAAGTTAACACTCCCGGCCGTTATAGCATAGTAGAATACTAGGGTATTCCGGCGACGAGTGTTCATCGCGTTATCATTCGGTTTTCACTGATAAATACTACGAGCGGTACGGTAATACCTGAGTAAAATAGTAGGATAAATAGTTGACTGAAATAGTCAGGAATGAGAGGATGAACTTGTTAAATAATCGTGCATGTTTCACTTCTTACTCCCAAAGGGACTATTAGCCATGAGACTGACATCCAAAGGGCGTTATGCCGTAACTGCCATGCTCGATGTGGCACTTCACTCTCAGGAAGGGCCGGTACCGCTGGCGGATATTTCAGAACGCCAGGGGATCTCTCTCTCATACCTGGAGCAACTGTTTTCTCGCCTGCGTAAAAACGGCTTGGTCGCCAGCGTGCGCGGTCCCGGCGGTGGTTATCTGCTGGGCAAAGACGCCGCAGACATTGCCGTTGGGGCGGTGATTACGGCCGTCGATGAGTCGGTTGACGCCACCCGTTGCCAGGGTAAGGGGGGCTGCCAAGGCGGTACGCGTTGCTTGACTCACGCCTTATGGCGCGATCTGAGCGAACGCATCAGCGGTTTTCTCAATAACATTTCACTGGCGGAGCTGGTCAATAACCAAGAGGTTTTGGTTGTGGCCGACCGGCAGGATATGGACGTTCGGCGCAACATCGTGCCATCAGGACGTCAGGACATGATTAACGTGAACCTGCGCGCCTAAGCGCAGGCACGGCGTTGAATGATCACCCGTAAACAAATCATTTTTGGAAGTGATGTACGGAGCAATAGAATGAAATTACCGATTTATATGGACTACTCCGCCACGACGCCGGCTGATCCGCGTGTGGCCGAGAAGATGATGCAGTATCTGACGCTAGACGGTACTTTCGGTAACCCGGCTTCCCGCTCTCACCGCTTTGGCTGGCAGGCTGAAGAGGCGGTAGATGTGGCGCGCAACAACATTGCCGAGCTGGTAGGTGCCGATCCGCGTGAAATCGTGTTTACCTCGGGCGCGACCGAGGCCGACAACCTGGCGATCAAAGGGGCGGCGAACTTCTATCAGAAGAAGGGCAAGCACATTATCACCAGCAAGACCGAGCATAAGGCGGTGCTGGATACCTGCCGTCAGCTGGAGCGTGAAGGCTTTGAGGTGACCTATATGGCACCACAACCCAACGGCCTGATCGATCTGAAAGAGCTGGAAGCGGCGATGCGTGATGACACCATCCTGGTCTCCATCATGCATGTCAACAACGAGATCGGCATCATTCAGGATATTGAGACCATCGGCGAGATGTGCCGCGCGCGTGGCATCATTTTCCATGTCGACGCCACGCAAAGCGTGGGCAAACTGCCGATTGATCTGAGCAAACTGAAAGTGGATCTGATGTCCTTCTCCGGTCATAAGATCTACGGCCCGAAAGGCATCGGGGCACTGTATGTGCGTCGTAAGCCGCGTGTTCGTATCGAGGCGCAGATGCATGGCGGTGGTCACGAGCGTGGCATGCGCTCCGGTACGCTGCCGGTGCATCAGATCGTCGGGATGGGGGAAGCCTATCGCATCGCCAAGGAAGAGATGCCGACGGAAGTACCGCGTCTGCGCGCCCTGCGCGATCGCCTGTGGAACGGGCTGAAGGATATCGAAGAGGTGTACCTGAACGGCTCGTTGGAGCAGGGGGCGCCGAATATCCTGAATGTCAGCTTTAACTTTGTTGAAGGGGAATCCCTGATCATGGCGCTGAAGGATCTGGCCGTCTCTTCCGGTTCGGCCTGTACCTCCGCCAGTCTGGAGCCATCCTATGTGCTGCGTGCACTGGGCCTGAACGATGAGCTGGCGCACAGCTCCATCCGCTTCTCTCTGGGGCGCTTTACCACGGAAGAAGAAGTCGACTACGCCATCGATCTGGTGCGTAACTCCATCGGCCGTCTGCGTGACCTCTCTCCTCTGTGGGAGATGCATAAGCAGGGCGTGGATCTCAGCACCATCGAATGGGCTGCCCATTAATCCTCAGGACACCATTTTAGGAGCATCGATATGGCTTACAGCGATAAAGTGATCGACCACTATGAAAACCCGCGCAACGTCGGATCCTTCGATAACAGCGATCCGAGCGTCGGCAGCGGCATGGTCGGCGCGCCGGCTTGCGGCGACGTGATGAAGTTGCAGATTAAAGTCAACAACGAGGGTATTATTGAAGACGCTCGTTTCAAGACCTATGGCTGTGGTTCCGCCATCGCCTCCAGCTCGCTGGTGACCGAATGGGTCAAGGGGAAATCCCTGGATCAGGCGGCAGAGATCAAGAACACCGATATCGCCGAGGAGTTGGCGTTGCCACCGGTGAAGATCCACTGTTCTATCCTGGCGGAAGACGCCATCAAGGCGGCGATCGCCGATTATAAGAGCAAACATAACGCGGAGTAATTGCCGCGGACTTCGGCGGCCTCTTCGGCCGCCGTCACCCTGACTATTTTTGACTGAGGTTGTTGTATGTCGATTACCATGAGCGACTCCGCTGCAAAGCGCGTACAGACATTTTTGACCAATCGCGGTAAGGGATTGGGCCTGCGTCTGGGGGTGAAGACCTCGGGCTGTTCGGGCATGGCGTATGTGCTGGAGTTTGTCGATGTCCTGAACGAGGACGATGTGGTTTTCGAAGATAAAGGGGTGAAAGTCATCGTTGACGGTAAGAGCCTGGTCTATCTGGACGGCACCGAGCTGGACTTCGTCAAAGAGGGGCTGAACGAGGGCTTTAAGTTCAACAACCCGAACGTCAAGAACGAGTGTGGTTGCGGCGAAAGTTTCAACGTCTAATCCCACGCATCGTCATCCGTCGGCGCCATACGGCGCCGCATTTCCGTTATCAGCATCAGAGTACGGCATGGACTATTTCACGCTTTTTGGGCTGCCGACACGTTATGAAGTCGACGGCAATCTGCTCGCTGCGCGTTTTCAGGAGTTGCAGCGCCAGTTTCATCCCGATCGTTTCGCCACCGCGCCCGAGCGCGAGCGTCTCCTGGCCATCCAACAGGCCGCCACCATCAACGACGGCTACCAGACCCTGAAGCATCCTCTCAAGCGCGCCGAATATCTGCTCTCGCTCCATGGTTTCGACATCAATAATGAACAGCAGACGATGCACGATACGGCCTTTCTGATGGAACAGATGGCGTTGCGCGAGGAGCTGGAGGCGTTGGCGCAGCAGGCCGACGCCGAAGCGGCATTAATGAACTTTGCCGCCAGGATCGCTAAAATGGTACAGACACGCAGCGCGCAGCTGGTCAACGATTTGGACCGCCAGGCGTGGTCATCGGCGGCCGACAGCGTACGCAAGCTGCGCTTTCTCGACAAACTTCACCAGCAGGTCGAACAGCTCGAAGAGCGACTGCTGGGGATGTAACCCTATTTTGACGGATTAACGGAAGCGAACATGGCGTTATTACAAATCAGTGAGCCGGGGCTAAGCGCCGCGCCGCATCAGCGTCGGCTGGCGGCGGGTATCGATCTGGGCACCACCAACTCTCTGGTGGCGACCGTGCGTAGCGGCCAGGCCGAAACGCTGGCCGATGAGCAGGGACGCCACCTGCTGCCCTCGGTGGTGCGCTACCAAGCGGAGGGGCTGCTGGTGGGTGCGGAGGCGCGCGCGCAGGCCGCAACGGATCCGCTCAACACCGTCAGCTCGATCAAACGCATGATGGGGCGCTCACTGGCCGACATACAGGCGCGCTATCCCCATCTACCTTACCAGATGACGGCCAGCGAGAGCGGAATGCCGCAGTTGGCTACCGCCGCAGGCAACGTCAACCCGATCCAGGTGTCTGCCGACATCCTCGCCGCGCTCTCTGCGCGGGCGCAGGCGTCGCTGGGGGGCGAGCTGGACGGGGTGGTGATCACCGTTCCAGCCTATTTCGATGACGCTCAGCGTCAGGGGACGAAAGACGCGGCGCGTCTGGCCGGGCTGCATGTCTTGCGCCTGCTCAACGAGCCGACGGCCGCCGCGATCGCCTATGGCCTGGATTCGGGCCAGGAAGGGGTGATCGCCGTCTACGATCTGGGGGGCGGGACCTTCGATATCTCCATCCTACGCCTGAGCCGTGGCGTCTTCGAGGTGCTGGCCACCGGTGGTGACTCTGCATTGGGGGGGGATGATTTTGACCACCTGTTGGCCGATTGGCTGCGTGAACAGTCCGGGATGCACGATCGCCGCGATGCCGGATTGGCACGCCGCTTCTTGGATGCCGCCGTGGCGGCCAAGATCGCCCTCAGTAGCCAGGAGCAGGTTGAGGTCTGTGTCGATGATTGGCGGGGGCAGGTAAGCCGTGCGCAGTTCGACGCGCTGATCGCTCCGCTGGTGAAGCGTACCCTGTTAGCCTGCCGTCGCGCGCTGAAGGATGCCGCCGTCGGCGTCGAAGAGGTGCTCGAGGTGGTGATGGTCGGCGGCTCGACGCGTGTGCCGCTGGTGCGCAGCCTGGTGGGGGATTTCTTCGGTCGCCCGCCGTTGACCGCCATCGATCCTGACCGGGTGGTGGCGATCGGGGCGGCGATCCAGGCCGATATTCTGGTCGGCAACAAGCCGGACGCCGAGATGCTGCTGCTGGACGTGATCCCGCTCTCTCTGGGGCTGGAAACCATGGGCGGCTTAGTCGAGAAGGTCATCCCGCGCAACACCACCATTCCGGTGGCCCGAGCACAGGAGTTCACCACCTTCAAGGATGGTCAGACGGCGATGATGATCCATGTGGTGCAGGGCGAACGTGAGCTGGTGCAAGACAACCGTTCCCTGGCGCGCTTCACCCTGCGCGGTATTCCGCCGCTGCCGGCGGGCGGCGCCCATATTCGTGTCACCTTCCAGGTCGATGCCGATGGGTTGCTCAGCGTCACTGCGATGGAGAAATCCACCGGGGTGCAGGCGGCGATCCAGGTGAAGCCCTCCTATGGGCTGAGCGAGGATGAGATTGTCGGCATGATCCAATCGTCGATGGCGAACGCCGAAGGCGATCTCAGCGCTCGCATGTTGGCGGAGCAAAAAGTCGAGGCCGCGCGCGTGCTGGAAAGCCTGCGTGGCGCGTTGCAGCAGGACAGTGCCCTGCTGAGCGCAGAGGAACTGGCGGCGATCCGCCAGGTTGAGGATGGGCTGCAAGCGGCCGCCGCCGGCGATGATACGGCGGCGATCGAAGCGGCGATCCAAGCACTGGATGCACAAACCCAAGAATTTGCCGCGCGACGCATGGATGCCTCCATCCGTCGTGCACTGGCCGGTCACTCTGTGGATGAGGTTTAAACATGCCAAAAATCGTATTTCTGCCCAATCAGGAACACTGCCCCGAGGGCGCGGTGATCGAGGCCCAGGAAGGTGAAACGATCCTTGATGCCGCGCTGCGCAACGGGATTGAAATTGAACACGCTTGCGAGAAGTCTTGCGCTTGCACCACCTGCCACTGCATCGTTCGTGAAGGCTTCGACTCCTTGGCGGAGAGCAGCGAGCTGGAGGATGACATGCTAGATAAGGCTTGGGGCTTGGAGCCGGAGAGCCGTTTAAGCTGCCAGGCTCGGGTCGCGGCAGAGGATCTGGTCGTCGAGATCCCGCGTTATACCGTCAACCATGCGCGGGAGCACTAAGGTGGGACTGAAATGGCACGATAGCCGCGCCATCGGCGAGGCATTGTATGACGCGCATCCCGACGTTTCGCCGCAGAGCGTACGTTTTACCGACCTGCACCGTTGGATCTGCGCGCTCGATGAGTTCGACGACGATCCGGCGGCCTCGAATGAAAAAATTCTGGAAGCGATCCTGCTGGTTTGGTTAGATGAGGCAGAGTGAGCAGGGCAGCCCCGCCGTCGAATCTGGCGTGTGGGCGCCGCCCGGGCAAGCCACCCGTAGGGGTGGCTTTTTACTATTGGCGCCGTGCCAGCAAGGGCTGGTGCGGGCCGTGTAAGCAAGCGGGAGAATTAGCATGACGAATGAATTGATGCCGATCCGTTTATCGCGTCAGGCCGCCGATGCACGTTGGGGCAACGATGCCTTAGTGAGCGCCGACGCCCAAGGGATGACCATCCATGCCGGAGAAGGGGTCGATATCGGGCTGATCCAGCGCGCGGCGCGTCGCCTCGATGGGCAAGGCGTGAAGCGCGTCGCCTTGGTCGGCGATGATTGGAGCCTGGCCGCCAGTTGGGCCTTCTGGCTGGGTTACCGTAACCCGAAAGGCGGCCAGCAGATCGAATGGCCGGCGTTGAGCGCCGCCGATCGCAGCGAGCTGGATCGGCGTCTGGCGAGTGTCGACTGGGTACGCGAGATCATCAATACCCCGGCGGAGGCCTTGGGGCCGTCCCAACTGGCGCAACGTGCGGTCGATCTGCTGTGCGCTCAGGCCTGCGACAGCATCCACTACCGCATCACCAAGGGGGAGGATCTGCGTGAGCAGGGTTATATGGGGCTGCACAGCGTCGGGCGTGGCTCGTCTCGCTCTCCGGCCCTGTTAGAGCTGGATTATAACCCGAGCGGTGATCCGGCGACGCCGGTGCTGGCCTGCCTGGTCGGTAAAGGTATCACCTTCGACTCCGGTGGCTATAGCTTGAAGCAGAGCGCCTACATGGATTCGATGAAGTCCGACATGGGTGGTGCGGCACTGCTGACCGGCGCGCTGGCGCTGGCCATCGCCCAGGGGCTTCAGGCGCGGGTCAAACTCTACCTGTGTTGCGCCGATAACCTGGTGAGCGGTAACGCCTTTAAGCTGGGCGACATCATCCATTACCGTAACGGTAAGCGGGTTGAGATCATGAACACCGACGCCGAAGGGCGCTTGGTGCTGGCCGATGGTTTGATCGATGCCTCGCGTCAGAATCCTCGCCTGATCATCGACTGTGCCACCCTGACCGGTGCCGCCAAGACCGCCCTCGGTGGCGACTATCACGCGTTGTTCTCCTTCGACGACGCCTTGGCGGCGGCATTGCAGGCGAGCGCGGCCCAGGAGGATGAGCCCTTCTGGCGTCTGCCGCTGGCCGAGTTCCACCGCAGCCAGTTGCCATCTTCCTTCGCCGATCTCAGCAACGTGGCCGGAGCGGCGCACTCCGCCGGTGCCAGCACGGCGGCGGCATTCCTGTCACACTTCGTCAGCGACTATCGCCACGGTTGGTTGCATATCGACTGTAGCGCCACCTACCGCAAGTCGGCGGTGGATCAGTGGGCGGCTGGCGCGACGGGTATCGGGGTGCGGACATTGGCGCGCCTGCTGCTTAATCAGGCCGCGTGCTGCTAACGTGATGCTGTTGGCCTCGCCTGCATGGCGGGGCCGTTAGCCTGAGAGAAGATGGAATCGGATAACAGGAGTGAGTACGGTGTGCGCAAGCGATAATCATCCACAGCCTGGCGAACAGCCGCACGATCATCACCATGATCATCACCATGCGACGCCGGAGGAGCGGCTCGAGGCGAGCCTGATGCAGGCGAGCCGCGATCCCGCTTACCTGGCGTTATTCTACCGCGATCTGCTGGCGGCGACGGTCTATCTACCGTTGCGTGCGGCGAGCGCAGAGGGCGAGCAGGATGAGGGGGTGGAGATCGAACACTGGGAGATGAGCGATGGAAGTAGCGTCATCCCCTTCTTCTCATCGCCTCAGCGTCTGCAACAGGCGCTGGGCGGTGAGGCGGCAGGCGCGGTGACGGCGTTGCCGGCGCGCGAGTTGTTTAGCCTGACCCGTGGCGAGCAGTTATTCCTCAACCCGAAGTGTGAACAGGGCAAGGCCTTCTATCCACAAGAGATTGCCATGCTCCTAGCGAGTGATGGCATGGCGCCGTCGCAGAGTCTGGTGATCGACGGTGGGCAGTCGATTCGTATCGGGCCGTTGGAGAGCCCGCCAGAGGCGTTGCAAGCGGGACTGGCGACGCTGTGCGGGCAACGCGAGCTGGTGCGTAGCGCTTGGTTGGTGCATTTCCAAGATCCGCAGTGTGATGAGCAGCCCGTCTTGTTGCTGGCATTGGAGTTGGAGGGCGACGACGAGGCGGCTCACCAGGTGTTGATCCACGAGGCGGGAACCCTGGTCAGTGGCTTGCTGGAGCAGGATGAGGTGGTGGATGTCTGCTGTATTCGCCGCACGCAAGCCGATCCGCTGGCTGACTATCTACGTACCCATATCACCCCCGCCTACCAACGGCGTTGGGGGGGATGGTTACGTAATGCCATTCCCATCGCGCCGAGTTGTTAAGCGCACCTCGCCTACCACCGTGTGCATCGCTGTGGTAGGCATCAAAAAATTCATATCTTTTTAACAAATTAACGCCGGGCACCATAGGCAACGCCCCGGCGCTCACCTTATAATCGACGCGCTTGGCCAGGATACCCTTTGGGGTGATATCGGGCCGGCGTTGCGCCGTCGCCGGAGGGAGCCGTAAGTAAAATCTTCCGTCTGCTCATGGCGTTAGCATGGCCGGTCGGCTTTCTTCCGGCGCCGTGGCGCCGTAGAATCCCGCGCGGATTTTGATTCAAGCAGTCTGACAGGGGTAGACATGACCTTAGAACGTACCTTTTCCATCGTAAAACCGAATGCGGTTGCCAAAAATGTGATCGGCGCCATCTATGCACGCTTTGAGGCGGCAGGGTTGTCGATCGTCGCCGCTAAGATGGTGCACCTGACGCGCGAGCAGGCGGAAGGCTTCTATGCCGAGCATCGCGAGCGTCCTTTCTTTACTGGCTTGGTCAACTTTATGACCTCTGGGCCGATCATGGTACAGGTACTGGAAGGGGAGGACGCGGTTCGGCGCAACCGTGAGATCATGGGGGCAACCAACCCGGAGAATGCCTTGGCGGGCACACTGCGTGCGGATTATGCCGATAGTCTGACGGAGAATGCGGTGCATGGCTCCGATTCGCCCGCCTCCGCCGAGCGGGAGATCGCCTACTTCTTCAGCGCCGACGAGCTCTGCCCGCGCACGCGTTGAAGCCGTAGTCTGGCGGTGAAATCCGCCCCGGATGCACGATCGCCATGGCATCGTCTGGCGAGAGTGAGTACAATATAGCGCCCCGTGTTTCTACCGGGGCGTTATTGTCTACCCGTTTTTCCATCTCGCCGCAGGCGGCGCGATGGCAATGAGCCGCAAAGTGTAACAACGAGGCCTAGCTATTTTTATGTCCAAGAATCCTTCATCGCATGCGGGCCGTGCGCCCGATGCCACTGCCGTCGAGTCTCCCTTGTCTGATATTCATCTTAACCCACTCTCTGCCGAGGGGGCGCCTTGCGCAGCCCAGCCGGCGGAAAAAATTAACCTGCTTGATCTGAACCGTAAGCAGATGCGTGAATTCTTCGCCGCGATGGGCGAAAAACCGTTCCGTGCCGATCAGATCATGAAGTGGATCTATCATTATTGCTGCGACGACTTCGATGCGATGACCGATATCAACAAGGTGCTGCGCGCCAAGTTGAAACAGGTGGCGGAGATCCGGGCGCCGGAAGTGGCGGTGGAGCAGCGCTCCTCCGATGGCACCATCAAGTGGGCTCTCCAGGTCGGTGACCAGCGAGTCGAGACGGTCTACATTCCGGAAGACGATCGGGCCACCCTGTGCGTCTCGTCCCAGGTGGGCTGCGCGCTGGAGTGCAAATTCTGTTCGACGGCTCAGCAGGGCTTTAACCGTAACCTACGGGTGTCGGAAATCATCGGTCAGGTCTGGCGCGCGGCCAAGATCATCGGCGCTCAGAAGGTCACCGGCAACCGTCCGATCACCAACGTGGTGATGATGGGGATGGGTGAGCCGTTGCTCAATATGACCAACGTGATCCCGGCGATGGAGATCATGCTGGATGACTTTGGTTTCGGCCTCTCCAAGCGGCGTGTCACTCTCTCCACCTCAGGGGTGGTGCCGGCGCTGGATAAGCTGGGCGACATGATCGACGTGGCGTTGGCGATCTCGCTGCATGCCCCGAACGACGCGATCCGCGACCAGATCGTGCCGATCAACCGTAAGTACAACATCGAAACCTTCCTGGCGTCGGTGCGTCGTTACCTAGAGAAATCCAATGCCAATCAGGGGCGGGTGACGGTCGAGTATGTGATGCTGGACCATGTCAACGATGGGACGGAGCACGCCCACCAACTGGCGGAATGCCTGAAGGATACCCCATGTAAGATCAACCTGATCCCATGGAACCCCTTCCCGGGCGCGCCCTTTGGCCGCAGCTCCAACAGCCGGATCGACCGTTTTTCTAAGGTGTTGATGGAGTATGGCTTTACCGTCATCGTGCGTAAGACGCGTGGTGATGACATCGACGCGGCCTGCGGTCAGTTGGCCGGCGAGGTCATCGACCGAACCAAACGGACCCTGAAGAAGCAGGCGGCCGGGGAACCTATCAACGTGCGCGAAGTCTGATGTAACAGGGCGCCCGTCGCTGATTGGCGGCGCGCGCCTCACATCGAGGCTTGCTCGCATGCGAGAGTGCGGGAGCAAGGGATGAGAACGATAAGGGCGGTGATGAGTTGGGGGTTGGCCGTCGTGCTGGCCGGGTGTGCTGAACGGTCAGTCGAGACCTCACCGGATCGCGCGGCGGCGTTACCGCTTCCGCAGCAGGTGTTTACGGCGTTGGCACGCGGCGATCTGCCGCAGGCACAACAGGCGCTCTCACAACTCTCGGCCTCCGCGCCTGATGACTATCGTACCTTGCTGCTGACGGCGATGTATCAGCAACAGCGCGGCCAGCTGCAAACGGCCGCGCAAGGCTATCGTCAGGCACTGGCGGCGGCGCCGGACAGCGCCACCGTGATGAATAATTACGGTGCGTTTCTCTGCACTTTAGGGCAGTATGTAGCGGCGCAACAACAGTTTAACGCGGCGGCCTCCCGCTCCGATGAGGGATGGGTTGCCGGCGCATTTTTCAGCGCAGGAAGCTGCTTCTTGCATGCCGCCCGTCCCGATGAGGCGCGTAGACTTTTCATCCGTGCGTTGAAGGCGGATCCGCAGCAGGGCGCGCACCTGCTGGCGGTGGCCTCGCAAGCGCTACAACAGGGTAAGCGCACGGAAGCACGACTGATGTTGGATGTTTACAATCATATTTTACCGGCTAGCGCCGATAGTTTATGGTTACAAATCCGTTTCGCTGCGTTAGATGGGCGCCAGACGAACCTTGAACGTTATGGCAAACAACTGGCGCGAAATTTTCCACAATCCCAACAGTACCAGCAGTTCCTAGCGAATGAATACTGAAGCCTCCCAAGATCAAGCAGCACCGATGAGCACTGGCGAGCGTCTGCGCCAGGGCCGTGAACGTTTAGGGCTTACCCAGCAGCAGGTGGCAGAACGCCTGTGTCTGAAGCTCTCGACAATACGAGATATCGAAGAAGACAAGGCCCCCGATGGCTTAGTGTCAACCTTCGTCCGTGGCTATATCCGCGCCTATGCCAAGCTGGTACAGATCCCCGAGCAGGAGATCGCACCGCTGCTGGCCAAGCAGGCACCGGTCCGGGCGGTAAAAATGGCACCGATGCAAAGCTTTTCGCTGGGCAAGCGGCGTAAGAAACGCGAAGGCTGGTTGATGACCTTCACCTGGCTGGTGATCTTTGTGGTAATTGGCATCACCGGGTCATGGTGGTGGCAGAACCATAAGGCTCAGCAGCAGGATATCGTCGAGATGGCCGATGAGTCCTCGGCGCAGCTGGCGAAACAGCAGCAGGCTCAGCCCGTCGACTTGTCCGCCTCCGCGGCGTCGGCGGCGGATGACGCGGCGGCCAGCACGGCATCCTCCTCCCAGCCTGCGACCCCTAGCGCCCCGACCAGCAGCGATAGCGCGGCCCCGGCGGCGCAGGGTGAGAGCACCCCTCCGGCCGTCAACGCCGCCAACGGGAGCGCGCAAGCGACTCCGGCACCGAGCGCGACGACGGCACCCGGCGCGGTAGTGGCGCCGAGCCAAGCCGATGTCACGCCGTTATCTACGGCGTTGCCGACGGCGGCGGCTAGCGTTGCGGCAGGGAGCGAGGCGGCGAGCACACAGCCTCTGGTCATGCACTTTAACGACAAGTGCTGGCTGGAAGTGCGTGATGCCAGCGGTAAGATCCTGTTCAGCGGCTTGCAACCGGCAGGGGCGAAGCTCGAACTTTCCGGTAAGGCGCCTTACCGTCTGAAGATCGGCGCGCCAGCGGCGGTGCAGATCCAGTATCTGGGCAAGCCGGTCGATCTGAGTCGTTTTATCAAGTCAAGCCAGGTTGCCCGTTTGACGTTAGACGCACAACCTGCGGCGGCTAACTGAGTTACGGCAAGGGCGGAGAGAAGTCATGCATAACGCATCCCCCATCAAGCGCCGTAAATCGACGCGTATCAATGTCGGCAGTGTGCCGATCGGTGACGGCGCTCCGATTGCCGTCCAGTCTATGACCAACACCCGTACCACCGATGTGGCGGCGACGGTGGCCCAGATCCGCGCCTTGGAGCGGGTCGGGGTCGATATCGTGCGGGTCTCGGTGCCGACCATGGAGGCGGCCGAGGCCTTTAAGCTGATTAAGCAGCAGGCCCAGGTGCCGCTGGTGGCGGATATCCACTTCGACTACCGCATCGCCTTGAAGGTGGCGGAGTACGGCGTGGACTGCCTGCGCATTAACCCCGGCAACATCGGCAACGAGAGTCGCATCCGTTCGGTGGTCGACTGCGCGCGTGAGCGCGGTATTCCCATCCGTATCGGGGTGAACGCCGGCTCGCTGGAGAAGGATATCCAGGAGAAGTATGGCGAACCGACGCCGCAGGCGTTGCTGGAGTCGGCCATGCGTCATGTCGACATTCTGGATCGGCTCAATTTCGATCAGTTCAAGGTCAGCGTGAAGGCCTCTGACGTCTTCTTGGCGGTCGGGGCGTATCGCCTATTGGCGGAGCGTATCGATCAACCGCTGCACCTGGGGATCACCGAGGCGGGCGGCGCCCGTAGTGGCTCCGTCAAGTCGGCGATCGGGCTGGGCATGCTGTTGGCGGAAGGGATCGGCGATACCTTGCGTGTGTCGCTGGCCGCCGATCCGGTGGAAGAGGTCAAGGTCGGGTTCGACATCCTCAAGTCGCTGCGTATCCGTTCTCGCGGCATCAACTTCATCGCCTGCCCGACCTGTTCGCGTCAGGAGTTTGACGTGATCGGCACGGTGAATGCGTTGGAGCAGCGTCTGGAAGATATCGTCACGCCGATGGATGTCTCCATCATTGGCTGTGTGGTTAACGGCCCGGGCGAGGCGTTGGTCTCGACGCTGGGGGTGACCGGCGGCCATAATAAGAGCGGGTTTTACGAAGATGGCGTGCGTCAGAAAGAGCGTTTCGACAACAGCGCCATCATCGATCAGTTGGAGGCGAAGATCCGCGCCAAGGCGGCGCAGTTGGATGAGAAGATGCGAATCGGCATCACCCAACTGGACGCCTAATGACATGCACGGCGCCGCGTCGGCGGCGCCGTAGTCTGCCCGCGTTGAAGAGGGACTAGCGTTGCCTCTATAATCGGGCCAGTTTTTGCAAATTACATAGAGAGTTGACGTGGCTAAGAATATCCAGGCCATTCGTGGCATGAACGACTATCTGCCGGCAGACACGGCGCTGTGGCAGCCGATCGAGGCGGCGCTCAAGCAGGTGCTGGCCAGCTACGGCTACAGCGAGATCCGTTTGCCGATTGTAGAGCAGACCCCGTTATTCAAACGCGCCATCGGCGAAGTGACCGATGTGGTTGAGAAAGAAATGTATACCTTCGAAGACCGCAATGGCGACAGCCTGACGCTGCGTCCAGAAGGGACCGCGGGTTGCGTGCGCGCCGGGATCGAGCATGGTCTGCTGTACAATCAGGAGCAGCGTCTGTGGTACATCGGGCCGATGTTCCGTCATGAGCGTCCGCAGAAGGGGCGCTATCGCCAGTTCCATCAGTTGGGTGCCGAGGTGTTTGGCCTCGCTGGTCCAGACATCGATGCCGAAATCATCATGATGACCGCTCGCTGGTGGAAAGTGTTGGGCATCGCCGAGCACGTGGCGTTGGAACTGAACTCTATCGGCTCGCTGGAGGCGCGCGCTAACTATCGCGATGCGCTGGTCGCTTATCTGGAGCAGTATAAAGATCAGCTGGACGAAGACTGCAAACGTCGCATGTACAGCAACCCGCTGCGTGTGCTGGATTCGAAGAATCCCGCCGTGCAGGCGCTGTTGAACGATGCCCCGCGTCTGTCAGATTATCTGGACGAGGAGTCTCGCACCCACTTCGCCGGGCTATGCCGCCTGCTGGACGACGCCGGTATTGCCTACACGGTGAATGAACGCCTGGTGCGTGGCTTGGACTACTATAACCGTACCGTATTCGAGTGGGTGACGAACAGCCTGGGCGCCCAGGGCACCGTTTGTGCCGGTGGCCGTTACGATGGTCTGGTGGCGCAATTGGGCGGCCACGCCACACCGGCGGTCGGCTTCGCCATGGGGCTGGAGCGTCTGGTGCTGCTGGTACAAGCGGTTAACCCGGACTTCCTGCCGCAGCGTACGGTCGATGTCTACCTGATCGCCGTCGGCGAGGGGACCCAGAGCGCGGCGATGCGCCTGGCCGAGCAGCTGCGTGATGCGCTGCCGCAGATGCGTCTGATGACTAACTACGGCGGCGGTAACTTTAAGAAGCAGTTCGCTCGTGCCGACAAGTGGGGCGCCCGTATCGCCCTGGTGCTGGGAGAGAGCGAAGTGCAGAGCGGTCAGGTGAATGTGAAGTGCCTGGCAAGCGGCGAACAGCAGAGCGTGGCGCAGGATCAGGCCGCGGCGTTGTTGGCGACCATGTTGGGCTAAGGAGTAAGAAACCGTGGAAGTCTATAGCACAGAGAACGAACAGGTTGATGCCATCCGCCATTTCTTGCAAGAGTATGGTAAAACGCTGGTGGTCGGGGTGGTGATCGGCGTCGGCGCACTGTTTGGCTGGCGTTATTGGGCCAACCATCAACAGGCCGGCATGGCGCAGGCTTCCCAAACTTACCAGCAGGCCAGTGAGGCGCTGAGCGGCGGCAAGCAGGATGGGGTCGCGCTCAGCGAGGCCTTCATCAAAGAGAACGCCAATAACTATGGTGTCTTGGCCGCGCTTCAGCTGGCGCAACACGAGGTCGATAAGGCCGAGTTTAGCAAGGCGCAGAGCCAGTTAGCCTGGGCGGCAGGACAGGCAAAGGATGAAAACCTGAAGGCGCTGAGCGATCTGCGTCTGGCGCGGGTACAACTACAGGATAACCAACTGGATGCCGCGCTGAAGACCCTGGATGGCGTCACCGCCAAAGGGTGGCAGGCGTTGGCTCAGGATGTGCGCGGTGATGTGTTGCTGAAGAAGGGTGACGCCAAGGGCGCGCGCGAGGCCTACAGCAAAGGGCTGGCAGAGGGGGCCTCTCAGTCATTGCAGGCGCTACTGCGAATGAAACTGAATAATTTATCCAGTTAAGGGGATAATCGATGCAATTGCGTAAAACGCTCCTGGTCGGCTTACTGTCAGCAACCATGCTGAGCGGGTGCTCCTGGTTTAGCGGCGAGACGGATACGGTGGTGATGGCGCCGTTGCCGCAGGTTGAAAACCAGTTTACTCCACAGACGGTCTGGAGCCGCTCGGTGGGTAACGGTGTCGGTGATTTTTACTCCCACCTGCGTCCGGCGTATCAAGATAATCATATCTATGCCGCCGATCGTCAGGGGCTGGTGATGGCGATGAACGCCGAAAATGGCGACAAGCTGTGGTCGGTGAATCTGGGTGAGAAGGACGGCTGGTTCTCACGTAGCGACGCGTTGCTCTCCGGCGGGCTGACCGTTGCCGGTAGTAAGCTGTATGTCGGCTCCGAGCACGCGCTGGTGTATGCGCTGAATAGCGACGATGGCAGCGTGGCCTGGAAGACGACGGTGGCCGGTGAGGCCATCTCCCGTCCGGTGGTCAGCGATGGTTTGGTGCTGATCCACACCAGCAATGGTATGTTGCAGGCGTTGGATGAGAACGACGGCGCGATCAAGTGGACCGTGAGCCTGGATATGCCGTCGCTGACGCTGCGTGGCGAGTCGGCACCTGCCGTCGCCTATGGCGCGGCGATCGTCGGTGGCGATAACGGCCGCGTCAGTGCGGTATTGCTGCAACAAGGGCAGATGATTTGGCAGCAGCGGGTGGCGCAGCCGACCGGTGCGACTGAGATCGATCGCCTGAACGACATCGACATGACGCCGGTGGTGGTTGATGGGGTGGTTTACGCCCTGGGCTACAACGGCAGCCTGTCGGCGCTGGATCTGCGCTCTGGCCAGATCGTCTGGAAGCGCGACATGGGCGGGGTGAATAACATCATCGTCGATGGCGGGCGCATCTATCTGGTGGATCAGGATGGCCGCGTTGCCGCCCTGGGTATCAACGGCGGTGTGGTGCTGTGGAAGAACAGCGAGCTGTTGCACCGTGGCGTGACGGCGCCGGTACTGTATCGCGGCTACCTGGTGGTCGGCGATGCGGAAGGGTACCTGTACTGGATCAACCCGGACGATGGACGCCTGGTGGTGGAGCAGAAACTGGATAGTTCGGGTCTGCTCAGCGCTGGTCAGGTCGCGGGGGATAACCTGATTATTCAGGCGCGTGGTGGTGACGTTTACGCCATTTCCCGTTGATTTATAAAATGATATAGGGTGGTTTTCTACCGCCCGGAACGGCTCCTGATGACCTCAGGGGCCGTTTCATCTTCTGCATATTCCTGTACGCCGAGCGGCGCTGCAGGATGAGATTACGTAATAGAGGCTTCAACAATGATACCTGTCGTCGCGCTAGTCGGGCGCCCGAATGTGGGGAAATCCACCTTATTTAACCGGTTGACGCGCACCCGTGATGCGCTGGTCGCCGACTTCCCCGGGTTAACCCGAGATCGCAAGTATGGTCGTGCTGAAGTGAACGGTCACGAGTTTATCATCATCGATACCGGTGGGATCGATGGTAGCGAGAATGGGGTCGAAACCCACATGGCGGAGCAGTCGCTGCTGGCGATCGAAGAGGCCGACATCGTACTGTTCCTGGTCGATGCCCGCTCCGGGCTGCTGCCGGCGGATGAGGCGATCGCCCGTCATCTGCGTAGCCGTGATAAGTCCACCTTCCTGGTGGCGAACAAGACCGATGGCATCGATGCCGATGTCGCCATCGGCGACTTTTACTCCCTGGGGTTGGGTGAGGTTCATCCGATCGCCGCCTCGCATGGCCGTGGTGTGACCCAGTTGATCGAAGATGCGCTGGTGCCGTTCATCCCGCAGGAGGAGCCGGCGCCGGAGCTGAGCGAAGAGGAGGCGAATGCCGCCTATTGGGCCGAGCTTGAGGCGGAAGAGGCCGAGGCTGAGGCTGAGGCCGACGAAGAGGAGGAGTTTGATCCGATCGGGCAACCGATTAAGATCGCCATCGTCGGTCGTCCTAACGTGGGTAAGTCCACGCTTACCAACCGCATCCTGGGTGAGGATCGTGTGGTGGTGTATGACATGCCGGGCACCACGCGCGACAGTATCTACATCCCGATGGAGCGCGATGAGCGCGAATACGTGTTGATCGACACCGCCGGGGTGCGTAAGCGCGGCAAGGTGACGGATACGGTAGAAAAATTCTCGGTGATCAAGACGCTGCAAGCGATCGAAGACGCTAACGTGGTACTGCTGGTGATCGATGCGCGCCAGGGCATCTCCGATCAGGATCTCTCGCTGCTGGGCTTCATCCTGAATAGTGGGCGCTCACTGGTGGTGGTGGTCAACAAGTGGGACGGCCTGAGTCTGGAGGTCAAGGAGCAGGTGAAGGATATGCTGGATCTGCGCCTGGGCTTCGTCGACTTCGCGCGCATCCATTTTATCTCCGCGCTGCATGGCAGCGGGGTCGGCAACCTGTTCGAGTCGATTCAAGAGGCCTATGAAAGCGCCACCCGTCGTGTCAGTACCTCGATGCTGACGCGTATCATGACCATGGCGCAAGATGACCACCAACCGCCGATGGTGCGTGGACGCCGCGTGAAGTTGAAGTATGCGCACGCCGGTGGCTACAACCCGCCGATCGTGGTGATCCATGGCAACCAGGTAAAAGATCTGCCGGACTCCTATAAGCGCTACCTGATGAACTACTTCCGTCGCTCGTTAAACGTGATGGGGACCCCGATTCGTATCCAGTTTAAAGAGGGGGATAACCCGTTCGCCGGTAAGCGTAATACCTTGACGCCTAACCAGATGCGTAAGCGTAAGCGCTTACTGAGCCATCTGAGAAAGGCCAAGTAACGACGCCAAGCGGGACACGAAAGTGTCCCGTTTTTTTTGGCGCTGTGCTAACGTAAATGCCCACTCTTTCCCGCCTTGCAACAAGGATGTGCTATGTCCTGGGAGACCTGGAGTTTCGCCTTTGGCGTGACCGTTCCCAATCTGCTGATGTTGTTGATCGGCATCCTGCTGCGCCGTTGGCGTCTGCTCGACGATCGTTTCTGCGATAGCGCCACGCGCCTGGTGTTTAACCTGTCGCTGCCCTGTCTGCTGTTTTTCAGCATTGCCACCAGCCAAGCCTCGCTACGCCAAAACCTGCCCTTCGTGCTGTACGGCGCCGGGGCGACGCTACTCAGCTTCCTGTTGTTAGAGTGGGTTTCTCGCTGGCTGGTGCGTGATGCACGCGAGCGGGGGATCTTCGTCCAGGGGGGCTTTCGCGCCAATACGGCGATCGTCGGCTTAGCCTACTGCGCCAGCGCCTATGGCAGCGAAGGGGTGGCGATCGGCTCACTGTATATGGCGGTGACGGTGATCCTGTTTAATGTCTTGTCGGTGATCACCCTGACACGCTCGCTCTACGGCGATACTCAACAGGGGATCGGCTGGCGCAGCATGTTGCGCGGGATCGCCTTGAATCCACTGATCATCGCCATCATCCTTGGGCTGCTGTGGGCCGCCAGCGGCTGGCCGATGGTGCAGGTGGTGCATGACACCGGTAACTTCCTCGCGGCGATGGCCCTACCGTTGGCGTTACTGTGCGCCGGTGCCAGTATCGATTGGCGGGCCATGTTCGGTGCATCGAATGTGGCTGGTTATGCCTCGCTGGCCAAGCTGCTGCTCTTGCCGCTCTTCATGACCGGTGGTGCCTGGTTGTTCGGTTTCCGCCATGTTACGCTGGGGGTGATTTTCTTGTTGAGTTCGACGCCGACCGCGGCGGCGAGCTATGTGATGACGCGGGCGATGGGCGGTAATGCGACGCTGGCGGCGAATATCATCGCGATCACCACATTGGGTTCATTTTTCACCACGGCGTTGGGACTCTACTTTCTACGTCAGTGGGGAGTGATTTAGGAGCGTATGATGCAAGACACCTGTCCGCAGTGCCAGCAGGCGCTAACGTGGCAAGATGGGCGCTGGGTGTGCCCCGTCTGTCAGCAAGCCTACCGCCGCGAGGCTTTGTGCCCGCAATGCCAACACCCTTTGCAAGTATTGCAGGCGTGCGGTGCCGTCGACTATTTTTGCCAACAGGGTCATGGTCTGATTTCGAAAAAGCAGGTACATTTTCGCTATATTCCCTGCTAACGCAACGACTCTATTTTATTTAAATTAAAATACCCCACTTGGGGTATTTTTTATTTGTTGTGATAAGCGCGAGTTGTTTTTTATTTGTTTTGTCGGGTTTTCCTCAGCTCTGGCGTGTATTAGACCATGTTTTCATTCCTCTTCGTGGCCTTATCTACAGAATATTTCATTGTTATATATGGTTTTTTCTCGCCTTGATCGAAAACAATATTTTTTATGTGGTTTTTGCTATTTATAGTGGGCGATCAATAAAAATAAACTGCGCGCAGACTGGGGTGCATTAAATATTTATTAGGCGAGATACCATTATTTATGTCGCTGCTGGCTGTTTTACTTCGGTCTGGAAATTATTTTCATCCTCACGCCCAGGGATGTGCGCTGTGTTAATCCTAACCTGCGGGTTAGCTACCAGGCAGGTGTTATAACGGTGGATGGAACGCTTATGAGCAAGGTAAGCAATGCACTACAACGGATGCTGTGCGGGGTGGTGTTAGGGTTATGGGGTTGGGGCGCGCAGGCCGCCGACGCGACAGAGAAAGGAAACGCGGCGCCGCCGCCTGCTGGCGTGGCGGTGGAGGCGCGCAACGATCGTTTCGCCGCCATTCACCCCGATCAATACGCCTCCTGGCTGGCAACGTCGGAGCAGGGCGAGCGAGCCGATGCCTTGGCCGAGGATCCCCGCCTAGTGATTTTGTGGGCCGGTTACGCCTTCGCCAAAGACTATAACAAGCCGCGCGGGCACGCCTATGCGTTAACCGATGTACGCGAGACATTGCGTACCGGAGCACCGATGAAACCGGAGGATGGCCCGCAGCCGATGGCCTGTTGGAGTTGTAAGAGCCCCGACGTGGCGCGGGTGATCGCAGAACAGGGCGAGGATGCCTACTACCATGGTACCTGGGCGAGCGGCGGGCCACAGATCGTCAATGCCTTGGGCTGCGCCGATTGCCACAACACCGCGTCGGCCGATTTTGCCGCCGGAAAACCGGCCTTGCACCTGTCGCGTCCCTACGCGGTACGCGCCCTAGAGGCGATCGGCAAGCCCTTCGAACAGGGTAATCGTTTCGATCAGCAGTCGATGGTTTGCGGCCAGTGCCACGTGGAGTATTACTTCTCCGGCAAGGAGAAGCACGTCAAGCTGCCTTGGGATAAAGGGACCCAGGTCGATGAGATCGAGGCCTATTACGACGGTATTGGCTTCACCGATTGGGTGAACCCGCTCTCCAAGGCGCCGATGTTAAAGGCGCAGCACCCCGAATATGAGACCTGGCGCGTCGGGATCCACGGCCAGAATAATGTCTCTTGCGTCGATTGCCACATGCCCAAGGTACAGAATGCCGAGGGTAAGCTCTACACCAGCCACAAGATCGGTAATCCCTTCGATAACTTCGAGCAGACCTGCCGCAGTTGCCACACTCAGGATAAGGCCACCTTGCAGCAGACCGTGGCCAAGCGTAAGCAAGACATCCAAGATCTCAAGCTGAAGGCGGAGGATCAGCTGGTGCGAGCGCACTTCGAGGCTAAGGCCGCTTGGGCCGCCGGCGCCACGGAGGCCGAGATGCAGCCGATCCTGACGGATATCCGTCATGCCCAATGGCGTTGGGACTTCGCCATCGCCTCTCACGGGGTGCAGATGCATGCGCCGGATGTGGCGTTGCATATGCTGGGCAGCGCGTTGGATAAGGCCGCTAACGCGCGTACTCAGTTGGTGCGCGTCTTGGCGCGTTATGGCGTCAACGAGGCGGTCGCATTGCCGGATATTTCCACCAAGGCACTGGCTCAGCAGGCGCTGGGGATGAATATGCCGCAGATGACCGACGAGAAGCAGCGCTTCCTGAACACGGTTGTTCCCGAGTGGGAAGCTCAGGCGCGTAGCGCCGGGCGCCTGGATAATTAACCCCACGGCCCCGCGTTAGCGGGGCATGGCAGATGGAGTCATCATGAACCGACTGCGTTCGTTTTTTAGCGTTGGGGTGCTGCTCGGAGGTCTGGCGCTGGCTGCCCCATCATTGGCCGTAGCACAGGCTACGCCCGGTGCCGTGTCGGCCGCCTCGACGGAGGTCGCGGCGCAACGCGACCCGAACCAGGCTTGCCTGGATTGTCATAAACAGCCGCAGGATGCCCTGCATGGGCGTCACGCGAAGGAGTTGAACCCCAATACCCAACAGGCTATCAGTTGCACCAACTGTCACGGCAATGTGTCGTTGGAGACGCATCGCGATGGCGCGCCGGATGTGATGCGCTTCAACCGCGATGGTCACAGTGCGGCACAGCAGAACAGTGTGTGCCTCTCCTGTCACCTGCCGGAGAAGCTACAGAAGGCCTTCTGGCCGCATGACGTGCATCTGACGAATGTCACCTGCGCCGCCTGTCATCGCGCCCATCCCGCCGTCGATCCGGTCATCCGGCTGAACGAGCGTGAGCGTATCACGCTGTGCGTCGACTGCCACCGTCAACAGCAGAATAACCCGGCCTTCGATGGCGCGGCGGTGACGCTGACCCTGCCGTCGGCAACGCCGACTAAGGAGCCACAGCCATGAGTTGCTCGCGTCGCCGCTTTATTGCCGGGTTGGGGGTGATGGCCCTGTCCGGCGGCGTCTTGCCGCGGGTGGTGGCCGCCAGCACGACGCCGCAGGGCGTCCGCTTGGGGATGGTGTATGACGAGACGCGCTGTATCGGTTGTACCGCATGTATGGAGGCGTGTCGCGAGGTCAATCAGGTGCCGGAGGGCGTCTCCCGCCTGGAGATCCTGCGCAGCGACCCCATCGGTAGTTTCCCCGAGGTGAAATATCGTTTCTTTCGCCACTCCTGCCAGCATTGTGACTCGCCACCTTGTGTCGAGGTCTGTCCGACGGGAGCGTCGTTTCGCGATGCCGCTAGCGGCATCGTCGACGTCGATCCCGATCTGTGCGTCGGCTGTCAGTACTGTATCGCCGCCTGTCCTTACCGGGTGCGCTTTATCCACCCGGTCAGCAAGACGGCGGATAAGTGCGATTTCTGTCGCAAGACCAACCTGAAGGCGGGGAAGGCGCCAGCCTGCGTGCTGGCCTGCCCGACCCAGGCGTTGACTTTTGGCAATTTGGACGATCCCGACAGTGCGGTGAGCCGCCTGTTGCGTAGCCAGACGACCTATCGCTACAAGCTGGCGTTGGGCACGCGTCCCAAGCTGTATCGCATTCCGTTCCGTTACGGGGAGGTGACTCAATGACATCGCCGTTTCATTTTCCGTCGCTGGTGTGGGACTGGCCGATCGCGGTGTACCTGTTTCTGATCGGCATCTCCTCGGGGCTGGTGGTCTTGGCGATCGTGCTGCGTCGTAGCACGCCGGGAGCCGGTGAGAGTCAGAGTGCGTTGATGCGCGTCACCTTATGGTTGGCACCCGGCTCGGTCATGTTGGGGCTGTTGATCCTGATCTTCCATCTGGCGCGTCCCTGGACATTCTGGAAGCTGATGCTGCACTACAGCCCGACCTCGGTGATGTCGATGGGGGTTATGCTGTTTCAGGTCTACATGTTGGCGCTGTTGCTGTGGCTGGCATTGGTATTCCATACCGAGCTGAGTGCCTTGCAACATCGTTGGTTGCCGCGCGCGGTGTGGTTGCCACGTTGGTTGGCACGCCTACATGCCGCCTTACGCCCCTTGGAGACCCTCTTACTGGTGCTGGCGATCCTGCTGGGCGCCTACACCGGTTTCCTGCTGTCGGCGCTGAAGTCGTATCCGATGCTGAATCACCCGTTGTTGCCTGCGCTGTTCCTGTTTTCCGGCCTCTCCTCCGGCGTGGCGGTGGCACTGCTTGCCTCGCTGGGGCGCTGGGGGCACGGAGAGGCGGGGCATCGGGAGCGGCGCTTCCTGCATCGTGTCGAGGTCCCCATCGTCTGGCTGGAGATCTTCCTCCTGGCGGCCTTCCTGGTCGGCCTGGCGTTGGGGGATGAGGGTAAGGTACGCGCCTTTCACAGTGTGGTGGATGGGGGCTTCTGGAGCTGGTGGCTCTGGCTAGGGGTCGTCGGTGTGGGGATGGCGGCACCGCAGTTGGTGCATGCCTACCGGCGTTGGAGCGAGGCACGGCGTATTCTGTGGAGCGCGGGGCTGACTCTGTGTGGGGTGCTGCTGTTACGCTTCTTCGTGCTGTATGCCGGCCAATTGACCGTCGCCTGAGTATGACGCACTCCTCACGCCTAAGGAGGCGTCATGCTGTGGTGGCCTGAACTGGGCTTCTTTGCCTTATTGTTGGCGCTGTGTGTCAGTCTGCTGGCGGCGTTGCGCGGTCTCGTCTTAGCGCGTCGCCTGCCGGCGTGGCATCCTCGCTGCTGGGCATGGGCGCAAGGGGGGTTGGTACTGGCCGCCTTTCTGCTGCTGTTACAGGCCCTACTGGCGGATGATTTCACCCTGCACTATGTGGCACAGCATAGCCATTCGGCGCTGGCCTGGGGGCTGAAACTGGCCGCCGCCTGGGGGGGACACGAAGGTTCGCTGCTGTTATGGCTGTTGTGTCTGGCTGGCTGGAATGCATTATTCGCCTGGGGCGCTCGCCGACAGGCGACGCCGGCGCGCGACTATACCCTGGGGCTGATGGCGCTGATGATCGCCGCCTTCTTGGTGTTTATCGTCACCCTGGGCGATCCTTTCGCCCGGCAGTTCCCTGCGCCCCTACAGGGGCGAGATCTCAACCCGATGTTGCAGCATCCCGGGCTGATCTTCCATCCGCCGTTACTCTACCTAGGCTATGCCGGTCTGGCGCTCTGCGCTGCGCGCCTCCTGGCCGGGCTGTTGGCGCATCAGACGGCGCAGGCGATGGCCGATGGCTGCTGGCGCTGGCTGTTACCCGCCTGGGGTTGTCTGACGGGCGGCATTATGCTCGGCTCCTGGTGGGCTTACAGCGAGCTGGGCTGGGGGGGATTCTGGTTCTGGGATCCGGTCGAGAATGCCTCGCTGCTGCCGTGGCTGACGGCCACGGCCTTATTGCATAGCCTGAACGTCACCCGACGCACTGGCGCCTTAGCGCATTGGTCGTTGTTGCTGGCCTTGGCCTCGCTGATCTTCACCCTGATGGGGACGTTGATCGTGCGCTCCGGCGTCCTGCTGTCGGTGCATGCCTTCGCCCTGGATGAGGAGCGGGCGCTGGCCTTATTGCTGCTGTTCGGCGGCCTCTCCATCGGCGCACTGACGCTATACGCCCTCTACGCCGGGCGTTTGAGCCGTGTCTCGGCCGTGCCCACGCGCGCCTTGCAGGGGATACTGTGGCTGTTTAGCGCCGCCACGCTGATCGTGCTGGTGGGGACGCTCTATCCGATGCTGTATGGCTTGTTGGGATGGGGGCGTATCTCGGTCGGGGCGCCCTATTTCAATAGCGTATTGTTGCCCTTCGCCCTGCTGGCGCTGGCGTTGATGCTCTATCGTGGCTTGCGCCGTCCGTTGGCGGCGGGCGTCCGTTTGGCACATCTGGGAGCGTTATTGTGCGCGCTGGGGATCGCGGCCTATGCCAGTGGGCAGCAGGAGCGCAGCGTGGTGTTGGCGCCCGGTGAGTCGGTACAGTTAGACGCGTATCGTTTTACCTTACAGGGGGTGACGCAGTTCGCCCGCAGCAACTATACCGCCGAGCGAGGGGAGATCACGGTATGGCACGAGGGACGGCAGGTGGCGCATCTCTACCCGGAACGGCGCTATTACCTCGCCCGTAATCAGGCAATGTTCGAACCGGGCATCGCCTGGGGATGGCGTTACGATTGGTATGGCTTGATGGCGGAGAAGCAGGGGGAGCGCTATGCGCTTCGTCTCTACCTGCGCCAGGGGATCCGTTGGATCGGCGCCGGGGCGATCCTGATGATCGTTGGGGCACTGTTGTGCCTGGTGAAAGGAGGGCGGCGTTGATGCGTATGGCGATGCTCTGGAGAGCGAGCGGGTTGTGGCTGGCCCTGGCGGGCCCACTGTGGGCGCAGGTGGTGGATACCTGGGAATTCCCGACACCACAGGCGCGCGAGCAGGGATTAGCCATCGCCGCCCAGCTGCGCTGTCCCCAGTGCCAGAATCAAAACCTGTTAGAGTCGAACGCGCCGGTGGCCGTCGCGATGCGTCATGAGGTCTTCCGCCGGGTGGCGCAGGGGCAGGGCGAGGCGCAGATCGTCGACTTTATGACGGCGCGTTACGGCGAGTTTGTCCGCTATCAGCCGGCGATCAATCGCCATACCATGCCGTTATGGGGATTACCGCCGTTGCTGTTGGCGTTGATACTGATCGGTCTATGGCGGAGGCGGCGATGAGCGTGCGTGGAGGTGCTCTACTCGGGCCGCTGCTGGCCATCTTACTGGCGTTGCTGCTGTATGGGCTGAGTGGGCGGGGCAGCATGGTGTGGCAGGCGCAACGTCAGCAGCAGGAGGCGGCGCAGATGACCGCTCAGCAGCAGGCCGATCAGCAGTTGACTCAGCGCTGGTTGGCGGTGCGTGCGGCGCCGCAAGATAGCGCGGCGTGGGCAGCCTTGGCGCAGCGCTACCTGGAGCGGAACGAGTATCGCGAGGCCTTGCGCGCCTATGATCGGGCGTTGCAGCTCCGTGGCGAAAATGCCGAGTTGCTGGCAGCGCGGGCGACGGCACACTACTACGCCGCCGGGCAGCGTATGACGCCGCCAGCGCAAGCCGATGTGACGGCGGCATTGCGTTTAGACGCGCAAGAGGTGTCGGCTTTGATGTTGCTGGCGGAGGCGGCCTTTAGACAGGCGGATTACCCACGGGCGATCGCTCTCTGGCAGCGCCTATTGGACGGCGCTTCGCCCCGTATCAATCGCCCGCGCTTGATCGAGGCTATCGCCACCGCGCGCTTGTTGGAGCAGGCGCGTGCCCGCTGAGTACGCCGCCGGTCGGTATGGCGTTAGGTTTCATCGTGCGGCTTACGCCGGCGGCGGCGAGGCGCGAGCGGCACGCTTCCCGTCACTTGACTCTCGATCCAGCCATCCTCCAGACGCGTGCGTAGCACGTCACCCACGGCGACTTGAGCCCGTCGGCGTAGCACGTGGCCATCGGCGCACTGGGTGACGCTGAAGCCGCGCGCCAGCGTGGCCAGAGGGCTGACCCCTTCGAGGCGGGCGCACAGGGTGGCGAAGCATTCGCGCTGCTCGGCCATGCGCCGTTGCAGCTGGCTCTCTAGGCGGTGTTGCCATTGTTGCAGTTGGTAGGCCCGGTTGCGCAGGCTATGTTGCGGTGAGTGTTGGGCGAGGCGTTCGGCGCCGTGGCGCCAACGCCGTTCCGCCTGACGCAGACGGGTATCCATGGCTTGCGCCAGACGGCGGCGCAGGACGAGTAACTGCGCCTGTTGGCGCGCCAGGCGCAGTTGGGGATGCTGTTGCGCCAGGCGGTGGTGCAGCTGTTGCAGGCGTTGACGCTGGCGCGCCAGGGCATAGTCCAGCGCCATCTCCAGGCGCTGACGCTGACTCAGTAGGCGGCGTAGTAACTCATCACGGTTACGGCTGACCACTTCCGCCGCCGCCGAGGGGGTCGGCGCACGCAGGTCGGCGACGAAATCGGCGATGCTGACGTCGGTCTCGTGGCCCACGGCGCTGACGATGGGGATACGGCTGGCGAAGATCGCCCGCGCGACTCGCTCGTCGTTAAAGCTCCACAGATCCTCCAACGATCCGCCGCCGCGTCCGACGATCAAGACGTCACACTCCGCCCGTTGGTTGGCGCGTTCGATGGCGCCAACCAACTGCGCCGGAGCCTCAGCCCCCTGTACCGCGCTGGGGTAGATCACCACCGGCAGGGCCGGATCGCGCCGGCGCAACACATGCAGCACATCGTGCAGCGCCGCCCCACTGGCCGAGGTGATCACCCCGACGCAACGTGCCGGCTGCGGCAAGGGCTGCTTATGGCGGATGTCGAATAATCCCTCGGCTTGCAGACGTTGCTTGAGTGCATCGAACTGTTGCTGCAACAGGCCGTCACCGGCGGGTTGCATGCTTTCGGCGATCAGCTGGTAGTCGCCGCGCGGCTCATACAGGGTGATGCTGGCTCGGACCAGCACCTGTTGGCCATTCTGCGGGCGGAAGGTGACGCGCCGGTTGCTGTTGCGAAACATGGCGCAACGCACCTGGGCCTTGTCATCCTTAAGGGTAAAGTACCAGTGGCCGGAGGCGGGTTGGGAGAAGTTGGAGATTTCGGCCGACAGCCAGATCTGCCCCATCTCCAGCTCCAACAGTTGGCGCACGGTCTGGTTCAACCGGCTGACGGTAAAGATGGTGGGGGTAACAGGCTGCGTCATGTGACCTAGATCAAACTTAAAATCATACTGTTAATTAGTCGATACTACATGCATGAACATGCATCGCAAGATATTTTTGAAAAAAATGCTGGAGGCAACCGATTCCGGCCTGTATAATGCCGCGGCAATATTAAATCTGGTTTGACCTTCCACTCTGGTGAGATATTGCTCATGCTACGTATTGTTAAAGAAGCCCTGACGTTCGACGACGTTCTCTTAGTTCCTGCCCATTCTACCGTTCTGCCGAATACCGCCGAACTTGGCACTCAGCTGACTGCCTCTATCCGCCTAAATATTCCGATGTTGTCCGCCGCGATGGACACTGTCACCGAGGCACGCCTGGCGATTGCCCTGGCGCAGGAAGGCGGTATCGGTTTTATCCATAAAAACATGTCCATCGAGCGTCAAGCCGATGAAGTGCGCCGGGTGAAGAAGCACGAATCCGGTGTTGTGACCGATCCGCAGACCGTCACGCCGACCACCACCCTGCGCGAAGTCAAGGCGCTGACCGAGCGTAACGGCTTCGCCGGTTACCCGGTGGTAACCGAAGGTAATGAGCTGGTGGGGATCATCACGGGTCGCGATGTGCGCTTCGTGACCGATCTAGACCTGCCGGTGACCGCCGTGATGACGCCGAAAGAGCGTCTGGTGACGGTGAAAGAGGGCGAGGCCCGCGAAGTGGTGCTGCAGCGCATGCACGAGAAGCGCGTTGAGAAGGCGCTGGTGGTGGACGATAGCTTCCATCTGCTCGGTATGATCACGGTAAAAGATTTCCAGAAGGCCGAGCGTAAGCCGAACGCCTGTAAGGATGAGCACGGTCGCCTGCGCGTCGGTGCCGCCGTCGGTGCCGGTGCCGGTAACGAAGAGCGTATTGCCGCCCTGGTGGAAGCCGGTGTCGACGTGTTGCTGATCGACTCCTCACACGGTCATTCCGAAGGTGTGTTGCAGCGTATTCGCGAGACACGCGCCAAGTTCCCGCAGTTGCAGATCATCGGTGGTAACGTCGCCACCGCCGCCGGCGCCAAGGCACTGGCCGACGCGGGTGTCAACGCCGTTAAAGTGGGTATCGGTCCGGGCTCCATCTGTACCACCCGTATCGTCACCGGTGTCGGTGTGCCGCAGATCACCGCCGTCTCCGACGCCGTCGCCGCCCTGGAAGGCACCGGTATCCCGGTGATCGCCGATGGGGGCATCCGCTTCTCTGGCGACATCGCCAAGGCTCTGGCCGCTGGCGCCGCCTGCGTCATGGTCGGCTCGATGCTGGCCGGTACCGAAGAGTCCCCGGGTGAGATCGAACTGTATCAGGGGCGCTCCTTCAAGTCTTACCGTGGCATGGGCTCTCTGGGCGCGATGTCCAAAGGCTCCTCCGACCGTTACTTCCAGAGCGACAACGCCGCCGACAAACTGGTGCCGGAAGGCATCGAAGGGCGCGTGGCCTATAAGGGCCGCCTGAAAGAGATCGTCCATCAGCAGATGGGTGGCCTGCGCTCCTGCATGGGGCTGACCGGTTGTGCGACCATCGACGAGTTGCGCACCAAGGCGCAATTCGTTCGTATCACGGGCTCCGGTATCCAGGAAAGCCACGTGCATGACGTCACCATCACCAAAGAATCACCTAACTACCGCCTGGGTTCATAATCCGGCGAGCCGGGTCAGGCATTTGCCTGACCCACTGAGTTTGTACCGTTTTGCCCGTTCAATTTGCCAATATAGAGCCACTAATGACGCAAAATATTCATCAAGACCGCATTCTGATCCTGGATTTCGGTTCACAGTACACCCAGTTGTTGGCCCGTCGCGTACGTGAAATCGGCGTTTACTGCGAGCTGTGGGCATGGGATGTCAGCGAAGCGCAGATCCGTGACTTCAACCCGAGCGGCATCATCCTTTCCGGCGGCCCGGAGAGCACGACGGAAAGCGGCAGCCCGCGCGCGCCGGAGTATGTCTTCCAGGCTGGCGTCCCGGTACTGGGCGTCTGTTACGGCATGCAGACCATGGCCATGCAGATGGGCGGCCGAGTAGAAAGCTCTACCGAGCGTGAGTTCGGCTATGCCAAGGTAGAGATCACGTCGCCCAGCGCCTTGTTCGACGGCATTCAGGATTCCCTCAGCGACGACGGCAAGGCCGTGCTGGATGTGTGGATGAGCCACGGTGACAAGGTGACCGCCATTCCGGCTGACTTCACCACCGTCGCCAGCACCGAGAGCTGCCCGTTTGCCATCATGGCAAACGAAGAGAAGCGTTTCTACGGCGTGCAGTTCCACCCTGAGGTGACTCACACCCATCAGGGCCAGCGTATGCTGCAACGCTTCGTCCTGGATATCTGCGGCTGTGCCGCACTGTGGACGCCGGCGACCATCATCGAAGACGCCGTGGCGCGCATGCGCGAGCAGATCGGCGACGACGAGGTGATCCTCGGTCTGTCCGGTGGTGTCGACTCCTCCGTCACTGCGCTGCTGTTGCATCGCGCCATCGGCAAGCGCCTGACCTGTGTCTTCGTCGACAACGGCCTGCTGCGCCTGAATGAGGCCGAGCAGGTGATGGCGATGTTTGGCGACCAGTTCGGCCTGAACATCATCCATGTCAACGCCGAAGATCGCTTCCTCGCCGCGCTGGCCGGCATCGCCGACCCGGAAGCCAAGCGTAAGACCATCGGTCGCGTGTTCATCGAGGTGTTCGATGAGGAGGCCGCCAAGCTGCCTCAGGTCAAGTGGCTGGCACAGGGCACCATCTACCCGGACGTGATCGAATCCGCCGCCTCTGCCACCGGCAAGGCGCACGTGATCAAGTCACACCATAACGTGGGTGGCCTGCCGGAAGAGATGAAGCTGGGTCTGGTTGAGCCGCTGAAAGAGCTGTTTAAGGATGAAGTGCGCAAGATCGGTCTGGAGCTGGGCTTGCCGCACGACATGCTGTACCGTCACCCGTTCCCGGGACCGGGTCTGGGCGTGCGCGTGCTGGGCGAAGTGAAGAAGCCCTACTGCGATCTGCTGCGCCGCGCCGACGCCATCTTCATTGAAGAGTTGCACAAGGCCGACCTGTATAACAAGGTCAGCCAGGCCTTCACCGTCTTCCTGCCGGTACGCTCCGTCGGTGTGATGGGCGATGGGCGTAAATATGACTGGGTCGTCTCGCTGCGTGCGGTAGAGACCATCGACTTCATGACCGCCCACTGGGCGCATCTGCCTTACGACTTCCTGGGTCGCGTCTCCAACCGCATCATCAACGAAGTCAACGGCATCTCTCGCGTGGTGTACGACATCTCCGGCAAGCCGCCGGCCACCATCGAGTGGGAATAATGCTCCTTTAAGAAAGGTCTGGCATTAACAAGCACTAAATGATATCTAAGTCCGCGTAAGTGCGGACTTTTTTTGTTTTTGGCTTAGCCATTTTTGGTAATGTCTGGCAACGCCAAGCACGGTTTGACCTTGGTATTTTGATGGGTATGATTCATTGGTAATGCCATGGATTACGCCCGATACCATGCTGAGTGTTTGTAATGGGGCATGGTATTAAATTTTCATATCTTTCTGTTTTATAAGCATTAACCTCCAGTTATTTAGAGGTTTTTCAGCATGGTATCAAACAAGAATAATAGGATGAAACATGCTGACTGATACTAAGCTACGCAATCTCAAACCCAAGGATAAACTTTACAAAGTCAATGACCGTGATGGCCTCTATGTTGCCGTCACAACCACAGGGTCTATCTCCTTCCGCTACAACCATTCGATCAATGGCAGGCAAGAAACCATAACCTTTGGCCGCTACGGAGTAGGAGGCATAACGTTAGCAGAAGCACGTGAGCGTCTCAATGAAGCGAAGCGAATGGTTACTGATGGAAAGTCTCCGGCCAAAGAGAAAGCTCGTGCTAAGGCGAGAACGAAAGGTGCTGAAACCTTTGGTGCCTGGGCTCAGAAATGGCTGCGTGGCTATCAGATGGCCGACTCCACCCGGGATATGCGTCGCTCAGTCTATGCGCGGGAGCTGGAAACGAAATTTGGCAACCAGAAGTTGACCGAGATCACCCATGAAGATTTGCGCATGCTGACGGATGCCATTGTGGAGCGAGGGGCTCCAGCAACGGCTGTTCATACCCGTGACATAGTGCTGCAGATTTATCGTTGGGCCATCGAACGAGGGCAGAAGGTTGAAAACCCAGCTGACCTTGTGAGGCCAACGAGCATCGCCAGATTTGAGCCGCGAGATCGAACTTTGTCGCCTGCAGAAATCCGGCTTATGTATGAATATATGGGGCGGATTGGTACATCGCCCTCCATCCGTGCGGCGGTAAAGTTGCTGCTTTTGACCATGGTGCGCAAAAGTGAGCTGACCAATGCGACCTGGAACGAGATCAATTTCAGCGAGGCTCTTTGGACCATCCCAAAAGAGCGGATGAAGCGGCGAACCCCGCATCTTGTGTTTCTATCCAGACAAGCCCTGGACATCCTGGTCGCTTTGAAGACCTTCTCTGGTGGCTCTAGCTATATTCTGCCATCCCGTTACGATTCAGATTTGCCCATGAGCAGTGCCACCCTGAATCGGGTGATGACCATGACCTATACACTGGCACAGAAAGAAGGCAAGCCGCTCGCCAAATTTGGTCCCCATGACCTGAGACGCACGGCTAGCACCCTGCTACATGAAGCTGGCTATAACACTGATTGGATCGAGAAATGCCTTGCTCATGAGCAAAAGGGCGTGAGAGCGGTATATAACAAGGCTGAATATCGCGAGCAGCGCACTGTGATGTTGCAGGACTGGGCTGATATGATTGATGAATGGACTGAATAATATTTAGTTATTTTACAATATGATTGTGTGATATTGAGGGTGATATGTTAACTGAATTGAATGAGTTTAAAATAGAACTGTTAGATGAATATTTAAAAGGCGGTGTTGTTAATTCTGATTACATTTACAATATCATAAACAGTACATTGAGTCGCCCAGAAATTATTTGTATAAGAGATAAGGAGGGGCGCAAAAAACGAAATGAATTCATCATGAAACTCAAGGGAACTATTCCTGATGAATACCATGATATTCATAATTTGCTTCACTCTAAGAGTATTTTACTTGATGTATCAGAAAATCTTTTTGATCGATTATCTTCATTCATAAACCAGTGTGAGATAAGTAAGTATGATGAGGCTATACAGGTTTGGTCTCACATTAAACGGGCCGAGGAAGAATTTAAGTTAATTCATGGCGGCATAGAAAAATCTTTAAACAAAAAACCAAAAAGTAAATACCTTTCGCCTTACGTAAATATAGTAGATGATAATGGTAATGTTTTTTCTGCTGATGGAGCATCTGAAAATATAATTAAATATTTATCTATAACTTTAAAACTTCTAGCGTATCACTTTAAATGGTTTTCTGATGATAAAATAATAGTGCCTGATGAAGTTGCTGTTGAGGATGATAATGTATATCAGGCAGGCTCGATTGCTCTTTTGGCTCGTTCATGGATGGAATTAGAAGACATAAGCCAGAGAAGTTTAATATTTGGTGGTGATATCCATGTGTGTGAAGGTGAAGATGTTCCAGAAAGCGCTAGAATGGCCGGTGTAAAGGTTTCTTATCATTATGAAAGAAAGGAATCAGAGTTTGAGCTTTATGATGCAATAGCATGTGAGCGAGTGAGGCGAAAATCCCTTCAAGTGTTTATGGATATAATATCATCTAAAGATATTAGAAATATGGTAACACGAGATTTGCAAAATGTTGGGAAAATAGAGGATGGTAGTTTTCTCAGTGAGGAGGAGGTACTTGCATGTTTTACTCTTGGCGATATTTTTTGTGTGGATATTCTGTCGGATACCAAAGAGTACCATTGCCTTACGCTTGCTGAGTGGGTGAGGTGTTACTATGTTCTTCAGAACATATCAAAAAAAATAGTTGAAGAAAATACCAGTGATATCTTGGAACAAGAGGAAATAATTAGTGCTCTTGAAAACGTTGGGATAAGTAGAGAGAAAAGTTTAGCTTTTATAAACTTGGTCTCATTTTCAAGAGATTCTACAGACCTTTATGATTGTCCATTGATCACCACAAGGTCTGGGGGATGTTATATATCATATAACAGCCTTTTACATGCAAACATATCTAATATAGTTATGTCTCGACTTTCATCTCTAGAGACTAATTCCAGTGATAAAGGATATAAGTTTGAGTCCGAAGTCAATGATCTTATACGAAAAGTGATTGGAGATTGTAAATCTTTTAAATTTAAGAGAGGAGAGGATGAATATGAGTATGATGCCGCATTTATTTTAGATAGTAACTTGTTTATATTAGAATGCAAAAACCGGTCTCTATCTTGGTATAATCCAGTAAGAACATATAGAAATAAAAAATTTATCTATGATTCAGTTCGGCAAGTGAAAAGATTGAGAAGTGCTCTATACAAATATCCTGAAGTGGTTAAAGAACACTTTGGTGTTGAATGTTCAGATGTAAACATAATTCCTGTAGTATTCAATTGCTTGCCGTTCTCTCTGAGAGGAAGTATTGATGAGGTCTATGTGACTGATTATTCTTCTTTCTCGAGGTTGTTAAAAAGCTCTGAAATTAACAAGGTAATGTCAAGTTTAAACGGGCAAAAGAACATTAAGTCTGGATATAAGCAATGGAAAGGACATTCTTTATGCTCGGAGGATATAATAAGACATTTTGAAAATCCTGTTCAGTTGGCTCCATTCATTGATTCGAGAAAAGAAGACTATAAATGGTGGGTCGCAGATAGTGAAGTTGCTTTCATGGTTAAAAGCTTCGAAGTGGATACTAAAGAGTACGCCAAGAAAGAAAAGAAATTATTTATATCATTGCCATTGAAAAAACAGAAAAAACCTAAGGCAAATCGCAAAGCAATGGAGAAAAAATCTAAAAAGAAAAATAGGACAAAATAGTCATAATGAGAATGTTTTATAATCGCTTTCCCATTGAACTATGTATTTTATAACTCTGAAATAAAAATGTGGCAGGAACTTTAGCAGCTAAAGCTCCTGCCAGTCTGTTCGCCACTGAGGATCAAAAATTCATTACGTATTGTGGCTAGTGCTTTAGATACCGCTTGTCGTGTCATAGGTTGTTGCTTGGCATTTAGTATCCGTTGCCCAATCTTAGCCTGATTCAATCCTAACATTTTGAGGACAAGTATTCTTTTCTTGGTGTCAGAAAATTTTGAGTCCACCATTCTACGAGCTAGGTTGCGAAATTCTGCTTCGTCTGCTGGCTGCAAGGTTAATCTCAGCATTAATTGGAAAAAATATTTATCTATCAGCTCATCGCCTGATAGTGCGTTAGGTCTGGAGCGGTTGGCGCACTGGTGAGTCAGCCTAGTAAGTTCGATATTAAATTGTGTTAGGGAGCGTTTTGCCTGTCTATATAAAGGATTCCACTCGCCAGTTACCAACTTGGGTCGGTGCTCGCTGCAATACTGGTAACTGAGCTCTAATTTTTTGTGATCTTCGAGTTCGCAATTATTAATCCGGACCTCCTCAACCGTTGCCATAAAGGTAGCAAACTCAGTCATATTTCCGCAGAATTCGCAAAACCCATGTTTTCGTTGCTTATTTAGGTTGACACCCTTTTGGGAGGTAGACCTTTTGGGGGATTTGCATGCGCAGCACCAGACTAATCCAATCAAAGATTCAAGCGTAGCGACAAAGCACAGGTCTTTCGCCGTTTGCTGGTCTTCAGTTTTGATGAACTGTCGCAACAACTGACGTTGCATACGGACCATGGCCTCTAGCCCCACCAGTCTGACAATTTCACTGAAAGGTACACCGACCGCCGCACCAGGAAGATATCCTGTGTAGTTTGCTGGAAGAGTCTTTATGTAGCTATTTACAGCTTGGTCGAGGACTTCTTTGATCAAGCGAAGGATAGGGTATCGACGTGATGATACCGAGTATGGCAGCCAGAGTGCTTCAAACTGCTGGATGGCAGCCGAAATGTGATGATCACAGTTTTCCCAGATGACTATCTTTGGTGCTTTTTCATGTCAACCATTTTAGCCAATTAATGCGCTTACTCAAGTTCTATTGCTTGGCACTATAAAGCCTTCACTAGTTGCTGGAGGCAAACACATGCAAACAATGGCATTCAAGACTCTGATTAATAGAAAAGCACTTTTGGATATGATCCCACTTTCTGCGCGAACAATTTACAACATGGAACTGCGGGGTGAATTCCCACGCCGTATTGCGCTGACAAGTAGAAATGTTGCTTGGGATCTGTCGGAAGTCGAAAAATGGATTGAAGAGCGCAAGTCTTCTGGATTCCATGCTTCACGCCCCGGCCAGACTATTAGAGGTTAATAGCATGGCCCTCGATCTCATGGCCGCTTTTACTGAGCTGCTGCCGCCTATTGATTACGTTCTACCAAATATGGTTGCGGGAACTGTAGGCGCAATTGTTTCACCTGGTGGGGCGGGTAAGTCCATGTTGGCCTTACAGCTTGCGACACAGATTGCTGGAGGCCCAGATCTACTGAACATTGGTAAGTTCCTCACAGGGGCTGTGGCTTACCTGCCAGCTGAAGATCCGACCGCCACGATTCATCATCGGTTACATGTATTGGGTGCACATCTCACGCTTACAGAACAGCAGGCGGTAGCTGATGGATTACTGATTGAGCCGCTGATCGGTCGGTGTCCTGACATTATGTCTTCGGCATGGTTCGACGGACTCAGACAGGTTGCTGATGGCCGACGCCTGCTCATTCTGGATACTCTGCGGCGCTTCCATATTGAGGAGGAGAACGCCAGTGGGCCAATGTCACAGGTGATTGGCCGGATGGAGGCCATAGCTGTCGAAACCGGCTGCGCTATCGTATTTCTCCATCACTCCAGCAAGGGTGCGACCATGATGGGGGCTGGTGACCAACAGCAGGCCAGTCGTGGTTCATCTGTACTGGTCGATAACATCCGTTGGCAATCCTACCTTTCGGGGATGACGCTAAAGGAAGCCGAAGAGTTGGGGGTCAACGACGGTCAGCGAGGTTACTTCGTCCGCTTTGGCGTCAGCAAAGCCAACTATGGCGCACCTTTTCCCGAACGTTGGCTGCGCCGAAATGAGGGGGGCGTACTCAAGCCGGCTGTGTTGGAGAGGCGGCGTAAAACTAAAGAAGTATTGCCGTTCAAGAAATCGGAAATTGCTCTGGAGGGCGCTGATGACAATTGGTAACAAGGTCGTTCCAACCAGTACCAGCGCACAGGCACGAGTGATGATCTACCAGGCGACTCAACGCCCGAGCATGAGGGAGGCAAACTGGATGAATACATCCTTTGGCCGTTGCTCTATTCAGGGGAGGTTAGGACAGCGGCACGCAGATGTTGTTGAGGCAATCTTGTATTGTGCCGAACGTCGCCGCGATGTGTCCGATGGTGGTGTCGAACTTCTGGTAGACCCTGCTAAAGTGCGGAAAACGCTGTCAGACAGCCGGTATAGCCTCTTCCAGCTTGAGAAACTACTGACTGAACTGCGAGCAGCAACCGTAACTATTGAAACGTCACAGTTCGATTTTCCAATAATCGGTGGTTTGATAGATCATGTTATCCCTTCACCGATGAGACGCCTTGATCCTCTGACGGGAGGAGAGCGGAACTTATGGAGAGTTCGGCTTGGTATCGCACTGGTCATGTTATTGGAGCATGACCTAAGCCTGTACTACGATCTGGCGCCCATTGCCCGTTTGCGACACGGTATTAGCCAAGCTATTGCTCGCCATATATTGACTCACAAGCATGAGCCCGCCGGAGGATGGCATGTTGACACCCTGATTCGCGCAGTGTGCGGTGAAAATCTCAATAGCAAAAAGATACGAAATGAGCGTTACAGGCTCAGGGAAGATGCGGAAAAATTGCATGAGGTTGGGATAGCAATAGATGCTGAAAATAGGATAAAGCGTCTCACACCCGCCCGATTTTTTACTCTTTTGGCAGGATATTCAGGATATCTCAGGATCCTCAGTCGGAGTAACCGTCCGCTTTATGCGGACGGTTACTCCTTGCCGGACTGCGCAATCGGCCAGAGGCCGAGCATTGAACGCCAGGAAAGGATCTCACCCTGAAAGCTGATTGAGGGGGCTCGTAGGAAAGTGCACGGGAACTATGTGTAAAGTTATTGGGTTTAGCTAAGTAAAGCATATGTATTTTCGTGGTAATTTACTGTTTTATATGACTTTTTATCTTTTCTGGATCTTTTTTTGGATCTTTTTCTGGCGTAAGTACATTACTTAATCCTATGTATGGCGATAACAGCCCTTTCCTATTGAGTATCCCCGAGAGAAACAAGGCTGATCTGAGGGCAGGATGTGTGAAGTTAGCTAACCGGCAAGCCGGTTAACTCTCTTCACTGTCCCTTATTCGCACCTGCGGCGCTCAACGTACTTCCTGCCCTGCGTGGCTTGTCAGCTCTAAGCTGGTGATCACAAACCTTGTTGAGTCGGGCAATCGTTCCGTCTACGGGCCTATTCTGTCCGCATCTTGGCTGATGACTCGGCCATATCCCGCCGAAGCTCCGCTAGTTCATGGGCTGTCAGTCTTCGGGCACCTTTGCTTGTGGGGGTGGTTTCGAATGACAACGCTTGGTCGGAGTTATTGTCAGATTTTTTGAGTATCTCTTTACACATGCTTCTCACCTATCGATTCCTCAATAAACCCATTATAACGTTCATAAAACGGTGGTTTTCTGTGCAGCCCACCAGATCGTTGGTCCACATTTCCCTGAGGCATAAGTCCTGTTAAAGTTTCAGACAATAATTTGATCGGATATTGAGAATGCGGACGAGGACTTTTGATGTGATGGCTCCAAAACTAGATGACCTGCTCACTGATGACCGACTAGCTAGATTGTTCACGACGGATAGCCGCGACTGCGCGCTCCAGTTGTGGGTTTTGGAGATCAAATGTCAACGGTTGACTGAAAATCGTGTGGTTTATGGTCGTCTTCTTCCTTATAGTCATTCTAGTAATAGCTGGTCCTATAGCAATAATGACGATTTCCAGATGTTTGGCCAAACAAAGGTGAAAGTTACTAGGCTTAATCTTTATATCAAAAGTAGCCGTTGTGCGGAACTTTTACGGCTTCTTTGTGAAGGGAAGTCACTATCTGAAGTCAGTGAAGTGTTGAAATTGACACTGCCAAATGGATTTGAAAAAAAATTTGGGGCTACATCGCTAGGGATTGGCAATCAAATCTACCGCCCAGTTTCCTACCTGCTAAACCGCGACGCATATGATCGGAGATCGATCTCTAGCCCGCATAGCGCAGCTGGCGCATTTAGTGCCTCAATTACCCTGGCTAACAAGGCGGAATTATTTATTCTGGCCGGTGTCTACGATCCAGACTTGACGACTATGGTGGTCAAGTGTCTCAATGCGGAAACTGGATTAGATTTCAGTGGTTCTGATATTACGAGGTTTGGTGACCTTGAAATGCTGGTGTTTCCCACGCTTAATGATCACGAGCAGAGCTTGCTGAGTGTGGATTGGGTGGATTCTCCGCGTACTTTGGTTGCACGGTTCAATCCGCTACAGGTGCCGCATTTTAATAGTTTTCAATTTCGCCTGAGCATTTACAATGACGCTCAAATCGTCTATTCGGGCCTGGCTTCTGCGGTTAGGGATGAAGCTGGCGAGTTCGTGTGCAAGTTTGAATTAGGTGATCAACTGCGCGAGAGAACCGATAGCACCGAACTGGAAATATTTGGATTCCACAGCAATTACCCAAATGCAGGCTTGTTGTGCTGCCGTTGGCGGGTCGGATATATCCGGGAATTTAATTTTCAGGGGCACGTTGTGAACCACGGCGGCGGTCAGGTCAAGTTTGATTGGCTAGAAAAGACAGTTCGCCCATCAGAGTCGGTGCGGGCGAAAGCAGCTCTGACCATTAATCGCGGCGATTATGGATTCGGCAATAGCTTCGGTGGGCGTAAGGCGGACCCTTGGGTGCCGGTCAACCGAGAACTCGTATCTCTTTTCAAACGACTTCATCCACCAAAGTCAGAGGGACAGTTTCTGTTGCGTTGGGGAAAGGAAGATTCCGAGAGTAGACTGAAATTCATTGAATGGTTCAAGACTCTACTGGCCAAGTACCAGCAACACCAGATTGTCATCTTCGATCCCTACTTCGAGGATGCGGGATTAGGTCTGCTTTTGATCTGTGCGGCACATAATACAAACCACATTGTTTTCAGATCATTACCAAAGAAACGACCCAAAGAAATAGAGCCAGCGTCGAGCACTCTTGAAGAGCCTGGCCTGAACGGAATTAATAACTTGCTGAAAAATTGCGAGAACAATCGGCAACAGCTCAGACGTCTCAAGCTCCGTATCTACGGATTGAGGGAAGGTAAGCTGCATGACCGTTACATCTTGATTATAGGGAGTGATGGTCTGCCTGTTGCAGGCTTTAATCTGTCTAACTCTTTTCAGAAAGCTGCTGAGAATTACCCATTGCTGATCACTCCGATCCCTGCGGACATTTTGCTCAATGTTGAACAATATATGTCCGACCTCATGCAGGAGGCAGGGGCTACGCAGATCAGAGACGAAACAGAAGATCCTTCTATACGGATTCTCTTCGACTCTATGGAATCATCAACGGCAGAGCAAAACTACGAGCCACCACACTATCTTGACAAACACCAAGCTGGTGACGTTCTGAGCACGTGGGTCGGTGAGGAGTCCTTACAAGGCCTGAGCGGTGATTCGTTAAAGGAGAGAATGGCTGTATTAGGCCTACTTACTGATGGGTCACTCGCATTCTCAGAGACAACAGGCCTGCACAATTGTCTGCGTCAGAAAGCGGGTAACTTCACGGACTTTATGGCTACCTGGGAAATAATCGGCGACGTGCTCGCTCATTCGCGCATAGAGGAATACTTCTTACGCGAGCTTGAACCAGAACCAGAACGTGGTTTTCTGGAGTTTTTGGCGCGGTTTCTTGAGGCATCGTTCAATCGTACTCATGACGAGTTTGGGAAGGAAGTGACGGTAATAGAGGCTCGGTTCTTCCGGATGCCAGTCGAAACGTTGTTACAAAGCTCTTATCACCCACATCATTTATACCATCCGGTAAAATACACGGTCCTGACCTGGACGGAGTTCTACACAATTAAGTTTTTGTGGTGGTATGCCCCAGACGCTCTGCTGTTGATCGCTGAAGCGCAGATGGCTAGCGTACTCACGGAACCTCAAGGACCGGATACGGTGCGGCTGTCTCTATTGAGTCAAGTCGTGAGCGAGATTTCGTTGACGGTGCAGTTCGGCACCAATGCGAGACAGCGGGATCGGCTCGTTGGAAGCAGTAATGGTCTGCTGCAATGGTTAGGGTTATGTGCGATTGAGACCCAACTGAAAAAACCGGGAGGCCTCAATGCCGTGTTGCAGTTGGTAGCCGCTTTTGACTACCCCGAGCGGGTTCGCGCTCTGGGCTGGATGGTTCATCATATGGCAAGGAACCCGCAGAAGATCGATCTGTATAAAGGTCTAGTTGCGGCACTTCACGATGCGTTGCCTCCAGACATCCCGGCCGAAGAACTAGCGCGCCTAGTCAACTCAATGCGCGGGCATATGCAGCAACTGGCTTGGGTTGAGCCATGGTTATTCCAAGATGTGATCTTTCCCTTGTTGCAGAATAATCGTGTCCACTACGATGATGCCTCCGCCCTGTGGAGCCAAGAGCTGGCTAATATGCTGGAACCGAAGCTGAGTGATCAATCACTGTTATTTGACCGAGCACGTGAGGGGCAGACAACGAACATCTCTGCGTTTCTTTTTGCCTACAGTAGCCCCACACGACAGCAAGCCATATTGAAAGTAATGCAGGACATTCTTAGACGGCAGCAGCGGGTTGTGCAACAACCTCTTGCAAGTACCTCGAACTGGACTCGATGGGACCGTGCCCTCACAGTCTCACTATGGTTACTGGCTTTCTTCAGATGGGGTGAATTTTATCTGCGCCAACGCTGCTCGACTGATCACGAGTTAGAGAAACTCTCTTCAATTGCACGAGCGCTGGTTATGGTCAGACCGATGCGTGAATGGCGATTTGATGGAGTCGGTAAGCTGGGCGAGCTCGCAGCGTTTCTTGATCAAGTGGATGAACTCTTGGATACATCCGATGGGCGGAAAGATGGCCTCCAATAAGCATGAGTAAATGTGAAAATATGGTATTTTCATGGTATCCAAAATAAGTCTCATGGTAATTTATTGATTTATAAAGAAAACGGTGATCGTTTTACCATCGAGTGGGAATGATTTCCCGTCTGGCGCTAGCCTGAACGGATAAGCCGTAAAACACCACTAAGCCCGCATCACTGCGGGCTTTTTTGTTGTCAGCTTTAAACCACCTCCTCGGGAGGTGGTGATTGTCCCTGTGAGGCTATAGCCTGAAGGAAGCCCATGCCA
>NZ_JBIUCY010000020.1:0-66581 GCF_044540725.1 Edwardsiella sp. A.80236 | reverse complement strand
CTGACGTTGAACACCGACAGATTAAGTACCGGAACAACGTGATTGAATGCGATCATGGCAAACTGAAACGGATAATCGGCGCCACGCTGGGATTTAAATCCATGAAGACGGCTTACGCCACCATCAAAGGTATTGAGGTGATGCGTGCACTACGCAAAGGCCAGGCCTCAGCATTTTATTATGGTGATCCCCTGGGCGAAATGCGCCTGGTAAGCAGAGTTTTTGAAATGTAAGGCCTTTGAATAAGACAAAAGGCTGCCTCATCGCTAACTTTGCAACAGTGCCATTTTTTCTGAGTTAGGCGGTCCCTCTCCCTAACAGTAAGGCAGGGGAGAGGGAAAATACCTCGGCGGCATATTCTATTAATGTCGAACCTGCTCGAGCTCAGCGGCGGTTAAACCGGTCACCTGCATAATCGTAGCGTGATCGATACCGATGGCCAGCATGTTGCGCGCCATTTCGCGTTGGGCTTCCTGGCGGCCTTCTACGAGGCCTTCTACGCGGCCTTCTACGCGGCCTTCTTGGCGGCCTTGCTGCATACCTTTCTGCATGCCTTTCTGTTCAAGTTGTTCAGCGATGGTCATCAGCGTGTCTCCATGTTGCGGCACTTGCGATGCCAGAGTGGTTAACAGGGCCTCCGGGTTTTGTGTCTCCCCGACCTGGAACATGTAGTTCATCAGGGTGCGCACCTGCTTTTCGGTAGTGTAGCCTGCCAACAGTAACGTGACCACCTGGTTTAGCAGTTCGGCTACATCCCGTTGCCGGATATGCTTCTGCAGCAGCTCCAGCAAGGCGATGCGCTTGTGCTGCATGATGTCGTCATCCGGAATGACGGTGATATCCACCAACGGGAAATCACCGCAGTATAGCTGCCTGGCCAACTCCGGGTTGGCAAATTCCTGTAGCCAGGACATGCTGTAGGGATACGGTGACGTCTGCCCCTGGTAGAACAGGATGGGTATCACCAGAGGCAATGTGTCGTGGCCGGCATCGAGGTGCTGTTGCATCGCGGCGATAGCATATCTCATCAATCGTGAGGTCATATGCTTATCGGGGCGCGACTGGTGCTCGATTAGGGTCAGAATGTAGCCATCCCCATCCTGGGTCTTCAGCGAATAGAGTATGTCGCTGTAATAGGGGCGCAAGCTCTCTTCGACAAACGAACCGGGGGCCAGCTGCAGCGTATCGAGGTCACAGATTTCCCGCAGTGCCGGCGGCAGATGAATAGACAGAAAATCCCGGGCGGTCTCGGGGTGAGTGAGGAACGCCTTGAATACGCTGTCGTGAGGAGTCGCTGGATGTTTTTTCATTCGGCTATATTAACATTTTACTCTGCCTGCAGATAGCGTGCGGCCACATCACCAAGCGCCCAAATCACAACACGCCGGACGGGCAAGCTGTGCGCACCCCGTCCTTTGGATGCCGCAAGGCGGCATGGAGGCGCCAACAGATGTTGAATAGAATACTGTTAGTGACTGGCGCCGTCGCCCGGCGCAGCCGGTTACTTTCTTGATAGGTTTCACCTTACCCATCCCTTGCCCTGCAAAGCTATAATCCGCTAACAGAGAGCGTAGACGGGAATGTGCGCCGTCGGAGTGGTCACGACAAGGCGTAGCCGTAGTCGGGGCGTATCTCCGCGTTAGCGGGCCGTTAGGGCCGCTTACGGGCGTGTTACACCTAATCTTCTAGGCATAGCATTTTATCCAGCAGCGATTAATTTTAGTTACAACACCCATCATTAAAAGCGACATCATCCCGGCCCTTTGGGCCGGGGCGGCGGCGCTTTTCAGTGGTGGGATGGGCGTTGTGGTTTCCGCTGGGCGCGGTACTGATGGTGAGTTTGGCGGTGGTGTTTAGCTAGGCGGAGTTTGGGGCCCGTCGCAACGCGATGGGAGGTATTTTTTAAATGTCGTTGCCGGTTGGCTTTGGTGTTGCCAGGGAAGGGTTTGTGCCCGAGTGAAACGAGGGAGCTACCATCGAGAGCAGCCGTAAGGCTAGCTCGATGCTTACTCCCTTTTTTAAAAGGGCTTTTGTTCAGAAACAACGTTCGAAATTAACGATGATGTTGGGTACCTCTTCGAAGTTAATCTGTTACTTCGAATTTAACTGTTTATTTCATGTGCTATAGGGGTAGGCCAAGTTGGCCATCACCGAAAATCCATGAATATCGAAGAGATAGGAAGAGAGTAACGCTCAAAATCTGTGCTACTACCCAATCGCAAGGTAAGCGAGGGCCTCGCGTTGATAGGCGAAAACGTGAGGGATTAAAGGGGGGAAGGTTTAGATTTTAAAGGCGCCGGCACGTTCAAGCAGCAACTTGTAGAACGCCTCCGCGTCCTGCTGCAGCAGTCCAGGGTGCTCTTGTTTAAGCGCCTCCTGAAGCATCATCACGTGAATGGTCGTCATACCACCGTTTATTGACCACTGCGTAAACTGCTGGTAGTAGCTGTTTTGTTTTTTACCCTTGGCCAGCTGCCGGATGTTCTGATTGGTCTCATCCAGTTGTTGCTCCAGCGCCGAGCGTTGCGCCAAGGTTTGCTCTATCTTGGCCACGGCCTGAGCCTTATCTCGCGCCAAGTCCGGGCTGACCACCCAGCGCTTAATCTGGCGCAGCCGGTTACGCAATGAGTGACGGGATTTCAGGTCAATACCGATATGCTCAATGCGCACCAGGTGTTTTTCATAGCGTTGGCGCAGTGTCTCTGTCAGGCCGTTCTTCATCGCCCAGCGCTTGAATTTGCCCAACCAGTCGCGTATTTCATCGACCTGGATACCGCGCGAGGTAAAGAACGTCTCGGATAGCCAGATACGCAGCGGCTTGTTCTGGCCACTGTCGCTGTCCTGGGTATGCAGCACAATGACATAGCCCAGCTGCTCTATCACTGAGAGGGCATGCAAGGCAACGTCGTAAGCTTTGCGACCGCTCTCGTAAACGTGCAGTACTCCCATCGCCGAGGCGATTTGCTCAAACGGTACCATCACTTCGAAGGGATAGTCGCTATCCGGGTTGTAGTCCGTGTGTGCAGCCAACGCCTGGGAGAGAACAGTTAGAGCCTCACGGCTCTCTGAGCGCGTGCTGATCCGCATCGGTTTGGGCACAAAATGCGGATCATGACGATAGGTATAGGGAATATATCCCCGCTGGCGCAGGGCAATCAGATCGCCATTGCAATTCCAATCGTGACGGCTAATCCGGGCGACCACTTTAGAGGCCATCCCGCGCGATACGCGACAACACAGCTGAGGCTGATAGCGGCGATGGATTTTACGCTGCCCCTTACGAGCCGCATTGGCCGCGCCCCGCCGGGTTGGCGAGAGGGACAGGTTATCGGCAATCGACTGAGAAAGGTTGCTATACACCCCGCCCTGCGCTTATGTTGCGCGGACAGAGTACGGAGCACAGAAAGGATTGCAGTTTTCTGAGCATGATCTTATACTCCCTGCATAGAGCAACAGCTTCTATGCAGTATCTGAGTGAGCCCCGTTAATCTTCCTCGCCGGCCAAAGTGAAGAGATTATCGGGGTTTTCGCTTTTCTGGCGCGGAGTAACATCTCCCCCTCACCAGCTCCCTGCCACCTTGCGGCGTGGCCCGCCATAAATTCGTCTGTCTGTATCCTGTCCTTGACCCTCTTCATCGGTGATGATGAGGGGGCAGAAAAAGTGCTTCCCGCAAGAATACTACAGACACCCCAAAAAATTAACCCGTTTTCGGCCTGTTTTGGCGTACAGACTGCAACAGGATCAGAATGATGAAAAGGCCGCGTCACCTTGCAGTCGTTCGAGCCTGAAGATAATGGTGTACCTGCTGGATGAGCCCCTCGGGAGCATCTCCTCGCCATAACGGTATCTGTGCCTGACGAAAAATTTCGTTGAGCACAATATCGCGCCGTATACGTTTTGCTTGTTGATGCGTTGCATCATCCAGTTCAATCGCCGCAATAATGCGGCCTGTTTTTCGCTCAATAACCACGACATCACAATGCCACTGTGAAATAAGCCGGAATAAACACCACCATTGACGGCTACCTTTTTTCCAGGCTGACGAAACCTCAACAATATCGGCGACACGCACCTGGGGACAAAAATACCAGTAATGCGCGCCAGTCGCCGGCGATAACGCGGAAAAAAAGGCATATTCACGCGCGGTCATCAATTGTGGCTTGGCCGTAAATGAACACTGCTGACACAGTAATCTATCCGATTCTTTCGGCTTGATGCCCGCCGCCAGCAAGGCGCGCCATAAGGGATGATCCCGTTTTCCTCCTTGCGCCGATAGCCAGATAATAAATAATAATATAAATAGAGCAAGCCCTAAAAAGATAAAGAACATGATCGCTCTCCGATTGGCCGCTATGTTGCCAAATAATAAAGCGACAATGGCAATCATAAAATAACGGCAGTAATAATGTCATTATGAAAACTTACATATTGTAAAATGCAAGAAAACTAACGCCCTACGGTTGTTCAATTGCGTTCACTCCCCGATATTAAATCAAGGCGCGAACACAATTTTATAAAATATAAATAAAACTAAATGCGGTTAGCGGAGGTTGATTTTCGCCGTTGATAGGATTCAATTCGGGCGCACGCATACTGCTGCTCCTCCTCCGTGATCGTGGCAACCGGCTGGCCATCAATACCATAACGGGAAGCACCGACAACCATACTGCGCAAATAGGTCGTCGAGCGCGTAATACGTTTCAGGCAGCGGCGCAGCTGTTTGCGTGACAAGGGCAGCGCGCGCGTAACAATGTCAGCCAGCAACGCATCCCGTAACCCGATTTGCAGCAAACGCGGCGTGTCTCCCTCAAACAGCCCAGGCCAATGGGGTTTCATCAGGGCAACGGCCTCCGCCAATGGCATCAATACCACCCCTTTCGGCGGCTTCGGTGGGCATTTTTTATCCTGCCTGGCCGGGGTGGTGGGTGGCGGCGTGACAGACGGCGCTTTTGTCGGCGCCCGTTTCGCCTCCTCCGCCTGCTTTTGTGCCGCCAGCTTCTGCTTCTTCACCTTCCAGGGGGGGGGCGTGTTCACCACCACCACTTTCTTGCGACGGACAACCACAGGAGCGGCATCCGCTGCCGCAGCCGGTGTTTCTTCAACGGGTCGTTTACGCTTCAGACTCAATGTTGGCCGCTTTTCTGTATTCATCTTATCTCCCTGTTCACATCACACTGGCCACACAACTCAATACAGCCAGGTGTACCGTATATGTCACCACAAAAAAATGTGAGGGCCAAAACCGCCCTTGACCAGACCATCGCAGGCCCCCCTGCGCGACGGCTACACTCAGCACCAGGCCACTCACCGCCGCTGCCCAGCTGATATTAACATTCAACATCAGAACACTCAGTCCCCACAGCAGGGCAACCAGCCGGCGCTCCGCTGCCGCCATGGGCACAAAAAGGTAGCGACAGGCCACTAACATCACGACGCCCGCCAGATCATAGCTTGTCAGTGAGAAGGGAAGCCAAATCAGGGTAAGCCCTGTCGCGGCCAGTATCCCCTTGCTCCCCTGTCGTTGCTCAAACCAACGCAAGGCTTGCCCGGTGACCGCGAACACAAACAGGATATTCCCTTGCCACCACGGGAACCCGGCCAACAGATACGCAGGCTGGGCGATCATCGCCCAACACCACAGGGCGTTGAGATTCGACTGGCGTATGCCGGCATGCCTGGCCAGATTGTACCCCCACACCAGCCCAAACAGCGGAAAGGCCCCCCGCCCCAGCCACAGCATGACCTCACTGTGCAAGCCAAAGACCCGGTTAGCATGGTCAAGCACCATCAACAACAATGCGACCCCTTTGAGCACATCACATTGCCCGGCACTCCACTGCCAGCGACAGGCTAATCCCTGAAAAACTGACGGCATCACATCCACTCTCATTGAACGTCTCCTCTTGGCCTGGGGTGGCACCCTGATTTTAATCGGGGTGCGTCAGTCCCCGGCCAGGGTCTTGTCGCGTACCAGCTCACGCTCCATCTGCTGTAAGCGCTCCCGTTGTAAACGCTCGGCAACCTGCTCAACGGCGGACTGTTGATGATCCGGTAAGGTCAGCAGCGTATCCGCCGGATGCGGCACCTGCTCAGCACCGCCTTTGACCACCTCATCGACAATCTGCCGCATTTTCTCTGGCGCCACATCATCGGGTGAGGGTTTCTCTTTTTGCCCCAGCATTTCCCGCGCCGTTTTCTCGGCCTGCTTCTCCAGAGCGACCCGCGCGGCCTCCTCCGACTGGCGCAAGGCCAGGATCTCGGGCGGTAACCTGGCTGCTTCCCCCGATGTGCCTTGCCCGGTTTCCCCCGCATCAGCCCAAACGCGCCCGCCAGTCATCGCCCCCGGATTCCAGGGAACCCCTTCCCCCTGCAAGCGAACCACAATGCCGGCATCAGGAAAGCGGGCGGCCAGCTTTACCCCCTCCTCAATGCCTGCAGCCAGTCGGCTCTCGCCATTTCGACTGGCCTGTAACGCGACAAACCGTGCCGCTGTACTGCCAAAAAGACGCCCCTCTCTCGGCAATACCACCGCAGCCGGTTTATCCCCTTGCGATAAAGGACTCAACCAGGCGCCCGCCACCTTACCGTTTTCATCAAATGCCGGAAACGCCACATGGGGCTGCGGGTATTTTCGCCCGGGTGCGACAAACCTGGCCAATGAGGTGCCCGCATCCAATCCGTCCTGTTTCAAGACTGCGCGCCCTGCCGCCACCGCAGACAACGGTACGGCCTGCGCGAGCAGGCGTGCCGCGTTATCGGCAGTACGCTCGCCACGGGGTTGTAAAATCTCATGTGCGGTTGCCCCGCGATTGGCTTTCTGGATAGCCGTTACCCACGCCTCACGGTTATCGGTATAGACCTGTACATGCTGCTTGGCGCGTGACAGAGCCACGTAAGCCGAGGCGTGGTTGACCATATACCGACGCTTACCCGCTGCCCCCTCAAGGGCAATGGCAAAGGATTCACTCGCCCCCTGCGCACCATGTGCCGTGATGGCATAGGCCAGATCAATATGGCGGTCTGCCTGATCGGTAGAAGGATGAACAACCCGCGTCGCGTTGCCATTGGTCAAGGTGACACCGTCACCCTCTATGGCACTGATCGTCCAGGTACTGTTGGCCACAAAGCCTCGCTCACTATCACTTTTTGAAAACCGCATACGATCACCGACGCTGACCGTGATCGTATCGGAGCGGTAGAGCGTGACCCCCTCCCGTACCGCTTCCTGGGGAGAGAGGACGCGCTGACGCCCTGTCTCATCCTGCAAGGTCACCAGCTGATTTTTTTCATCCACCTCGACAATACGGTGATAGATATTTTCCAGGAGCGGGCGCGTATCCTGATGCGTTTTCCAGGTGCTAAGACGCCGCAACGCCCCCTCCGGGATGTTGGCGCTCACCAGAATAGGAAGGGGGCGTTCTTCTCTCGACAGCTCCCCGCTGGCCACCCGCGCATCATGGATCAAGGCATTCACTGCGCGCTGATCCTGGTTTAAATGCGTGATGATCAACGTATTGTCTCGTGCCTGGGGTGTCCGGCCAAGATAGTCCGCCACAATGGCATCATGGAGCGTCGCCGGGACGGGTGGGGACAACGTTGCCGATACTGCGTCAACGCCATCCGGTGATGCGTCAAGCTCTTTCTTTATCTCCATGACAGAGCTGGGCGGAAACCAGGCCTGTGCCTGGCGGGGAACCTGCTGTGGGCTAACCCGCTCCACCGTCTCCAATGCGCCCGCTACATCCCGGGCAATCAAGCTATAGACCGCCGGCCGCAACGCAGGCGTTTGCCGCACAATCTCTTTCATGATGGCCACATCCGCCGCACTGCGCGTCTGTTGCAAATGGAACGGCTGTCCAGGTGAAATCGCCTGCAGCTGATCCGTATCACCACTGGCCACTGCGCGTCCGCCACCACGGGCAATCAAGGCATAAGCACTGGCCATATCGCTGTTACCCAGCATCGAGCTTTCATCGATCAAAAACAGCGTATTGGAAAAATCCGCCACTTCACCTTGCTGTTGGGCCTGACGGGTATCAAACAGGAAGGAAGCCAGAGTTTGTGCCTCAACACCAGCCGCCTGCATCTCTCCCACCGCCCGATGCGTCGGCCCCAACCCCATCACCCGGGGGCGCGCCGTCTCCGGCAGCGTGGCGATGGCCGACATCACGGCCCGAAACTGGGTCGTTTTCCCGACGCCGGCATACCCTTGTACCACGGTAAAACGATCGGGCGTCTCCAGGATCATGCGGGTCGCCGCCTGTTGCCCCGCCGTCAGTCCCGCCAGATGTGACTCAGGGACGTTCACTATTAGTGGCGTCACCGCCGCTTTTCCCTCTACAATATGGCGGAGAATACTTTTTTCCGCCTCAAACGTGGCGCGTGATACCAGCAAATCGTTCCCATGACCCGGCGCTGAATCCACCGATATCAAGGCCCCCTCCCGAATTTGCGTCTGGATAGTGTCCGCTAAAACGGAGAGAGGCACCTGCCCGCCCGCCACCTCCTGAGCCTGGGCTAATAGCGATACGCGAGAAAAGGTGAGTGATCCCCCTTCCCGCTCCAACACCGGAACAGCCAGATGGAGAGCCTGCTGTGCTGGCGTATGCAGGGCTGCCCGCTGACGGGTTAGGGCTTCCTCTAAACCCGCCTGGCCCGCGACCTGCTTGAGATGGGTTGTCACCGTAGAAAAGGCCGGGTGCCGCCCCAGGCGGGCAGCCACCTTATCTTCTGCCTGCGCGCTGTACAGGCGAATGCGGCTACCACTACGCGCCAGGCGATTCAGGGTGCCCTGATTCAAATCATTGTGTGCCACTGCCGCCAATACCTGCGCCTTATCATTCACCGAGCGGCCCAGGCCCTCCACATAGCCGTATGCCACCTTGATAGCGGTAAAGGGTGTCTTCCCCACTGCCAGGCGCTGCATCTGCCCCTGACGTTCGACCTGTATTCCCGCCTCATCAGCCTGCTGTACCTGCAGACTGTCCCCCGCCCGCCAGGCCAGTCCCTCCATTTTCCCCAGTACACGCAGTTGCTCCCCCGAACTGACCGCCAGCGTCTGCGGCTGATACAATGACCAACGGCTGTCCAGGGACGAAAGACGCAGCGTCTGCGTCGCGCCCTGTTCGTCTCGTAAGGTCAGGGTATGGCTGCGTGCGGTGACACGATCGATGACATAACGGGTCGCCGTTTTGCTCTCGGCATCCCAACGCTCCATCACCATTCCCGCGCGATAGGTGTCACGGGAAAGCCGGTTTTTGCTGTCCAGCCAGACCGGCTCAAGTGCCATCAATGCCGTGTCAGGCTGTCCCAATGCACCCTGCGTTTTCATGGCACTGCGGATCGCCCGGGTAAGGTGTTGTTGATCGGTCGGCCCACTGACCTGTGCCACCACCGGATCACCCGCCTGCCGTGCCGCCACGTAATCGTCGGCTAAACGCGCAAAGCGGGACGGTTTGTCAGGCTCACTCAGGATCTGCGTTTCCACGAGCGCCGTTTGCGCATAGTGCAGGGTATCAATACCGCTCTCGCGCAGTACACTCAAGGCATTGCCGGTCGCTTGCCGCTGGGCGGTATCGAGGATCAACAGTTGAACATTGTTGCGCAGCGCCCCATCCAGCAACGTAACAGTCTCTTTTAAGGTCAGTTTTTCCCCCTCCGTCACGATCAGGGTACTGTTTGGCGTAAACGCCATGCCGTCGTTGAGCACGCGTTGCGGGAATATCGCGGCCTGGCCCAGCACCGCATCCTGTTGTAAAAAACGCTGTGATTTGGCGTCGGATACCAGGATTTGCACCTCGCGTCCCAACGCCTGGGTCGCCCGCACCAACTCAGACACCCGCTGACGCTGCACGCCGGCACCACCGGGACTGGCTAACATCGCGAGCGGAGGGCGCTCGGTCATCACCTGTTGCGCCAGCGGACTGTAATCATGCCGGGAGGACGATGACGCCATTGCGCCGACCGTAACGTGCCCTTGCTCCCCCAGGCTCTGGCCCAGCGTTCGCACGGAGAGCTCATCCAGCACATGAATATCGGAGGTGAATACTCCTTTTTCACGATCTAACGGAATGAGTTGCTGTTGCTCGATGGCGTGATCAATACCGGCACGCGCCCGGGCAATCACCCCGTCGGTGGCAGGCAGGAGACTGACCGTGGCGGCCAGCATGTCCGAATAGGTAAACTGCACCTTACGCTCACTGAGTTGGGATATCGCTTGGCGCACCGTTTTAGCCATATCAACAGCCGCAGGCTCGGCGGGAGCAGGGACGTGCCCTTGCGTCACCCGTTGTGCTGCGGCCTCCCGATACCCCTGGATATCAAATCCGGTCGATTTAAGGGTCGCCATCCATTCTGCCATCTTTTCGGTAGGATCGATGGCCATCTTCGCTTTACGGGTATCGAGTGTTGCCACATCGCGGGATTTCAACGAGGCATCCGGCCCGACCGCCTCCTGGATGGCCTGGCTACGCTGGGAGAAGGCTTCCACCGGCACATTTTTCATCTCCCACAGGCCATGTTTGCCGACCACCTCAACCTGATAACCCATCGCCTCGACTTCGCTACGCAAGGCTTGACGATAAATTTTCCCCAGGGCTATCTGATTGGCGAGAATATTTTCAGAAAACCCGGTTTTCCCCACCGTATCACTGCTTAACGCCTGCCACTTATCACCCTTTCGTGTCGCATTGATCACCACACTATGCGTATGCAGCTGTGGGTCCTGATCGCGCGAGGTGTCATGATTAAAGCGGGCAATGATGAGATTACCGGTAAGTACCGTCTCTGAAACGCCATTCCGCATTGAGCGCGTGGAGGCCAAAGCCTCCGCCTGCTTCAGGGCGACATCCACAGCCCGATTGTGAGCATCAATCAGCCGCCGATCACCACCTAGCATGGCCATCATTGAAACACTCTTTGGCGCAGAAAACGTAAGGTCATACCCAGGTCGATGTTTATTCACACCGTTCTCCATTCGTGAGAGATCGGCGCCATCGGGCAACCGCCCGTGCAATAACTGGGTAAACACCGCTTTATCGACAGCACCCGACAATCCCAATTGTTTAGCCCCCTCGCCATACCAACGGTCGTCCATGCTCCCCAAGACGTAATAGTTATCTTTGCCGGTGTAATACCCACCGGCATTGCCGGCTGATTTTACCTGGCTGAAGCTCATCAAGATGGCAGCCCTCTCTGAATGCGATCAATCCCCCGCCACGTATATCCCTTTGACATATCCAAAGAGATGCACCATAGTGGATATACATGAGATATATCCATGCGGAGGTGTACGATGGAAACGACCGTTTTTCTCAGCAACCGCAGCCAGGCTGTCAGATTGCCAAAGGCCGTTGCATTGCCCGGTGATGTCAAACGGGTCGATGTGGTTGCCGTTGGACGAACCCGCATCATTGCGCCCGCAGGCGAATCCTGGGATAACTGGTTTGAGGGTGAAGGCGTCAGTGCGGATTTTATGGCTAGCAGAGAGCAGCCGCAGGGACAGGAGCGTGAGGATTTCTGATGCTGAAATACATGCTGGATACCAACATTTGCATCTTCACACTGAAAAACAAACCCGCCCAGGTTCGAGAGAAATTTAACCTGCACCATAATCAGATGTGTATCAGCGCGATTACCCTGATGGAGCTGATCTATGGTGCGGAGAAAAGCCAAGCCCCTGAGCGTAATCTGGCGGTTATTGAAGGATTTATTGCCCGCTTGACTGTATTGAACTACGACGCCCCGGCAGCCGCTCACTCCGGTCAGCTGCGCGCAGAGCAAGCCAGGCTGGGTCAACCGATTGGCCCTTATGATCAGATGATCGCAGGCCACGCTCGTAGCCAGGGATTGATCCTCGTCACCAATAATACCCGCGAGTTTATGCATGTCTCCGGGCTGAGAGTTGAAGATTGGGTGTAACCGGCCACTCGGCATAGCCAGCACTCGGGCAGTATTCTCAGTCATACTGGTCACATTGATTGGATAGATACTCAACATCAGAAACCATCCCCCAACTCTTCATCACTCACGACATGGCTGTGGTTAACGTTGACTTCCTCTAGGCGCTGCTTATCGCGTAATGCATGAGAAGACTGATCGGCTTGCCACGCGGCATAGGCGTCGGGATCAACAATCTCACCCTGCGCATCAATACCGGGCGGTAACGCTGCCTCTTGCTTTTCTGACTGAGCAGATGGCAGTAATTCCTGTAAATCACGCTCAACCCCACCGCCCATCGCGGCTACCGTATCCGCTCCCCCTTGTACTGCAGCAACCGCAGCGGCTGCCGCAGTTGTCGCTGGCGTATGACGGGGTGCTACAGTGATGGGCTGGCTATCAACAGATGTAGGCTGAGAGGGCCGCACGCCAGCATCCGCTTGGCTATCGCTTTCAAACAAGCCATCGATACTGCGCCCCTCCTCCTCTCGTGCTGCCAATACGGCGCTAAGACGCGCCTCGGCATCGGTATCGATCACCCGGGGAATAAACTCCTGAGCAATACGGGGGCGCGACTGGTACTTCAACGCCAATTTAATAGCAGGATACGGCCCAGGCAGGGTGACAAAGCAGGTCAAGTCCGGCAGCGTCTGAATATCGCTATAACTGACCAGCGTGACGCGCTCCATATCCTTACCAACGGATACCCCATCACGTACCGGATCAGCACCGTAGGAGTATTGTTCGCTGGCTTTTTGGATCTCTTTCTCACCGATTTCCCCCGCCGCAAACTCGGCAATCTGTTTGCTGGGTGAGCGGAAAAATGCCCGAGTGTTGAGCACATCAAACAGCGTGGCCGCCCCTTTGACGCCATAGATATCTTCCAGCTGGGCATAGGCTTGGAATCCCAGGACATAGCAGCCCCCAAATTTGCGCGCTTCCGGCAGAATTTCGACCAAATCAGGCAGCTTATGCAGCGTCGGCAGCTCATCGGCAAAAATCCATACCCGGCGCTGGCGGTTCTCGCCCATCGCCAACAACCCCCGGATTGCGATGGATAACCACATCGAGATCACCGGTTTCAGGGAGGCGTGAGTATCAGCGTTAGAGGAAATGAACAACCAGCCATTCTGGCCATCTTCCCTGACACTGCGCATCCAGTCGCGGATCGTAAAAGACTCACCATTGCGCTCGATACCCTGCAGGTAACGAATGGCTTTCACATAGTTGGTCAGCACGGCACGAATGGAGATAGCGGTCTTTTCAATTTTCTCTTCTACCAGGTTCGCCGCCGGCGAGGACTGCAAGTAGGCACGGAGCTTGTCGATCTTGATGGACAGCAAAGTATCAACCAGCTTGGCGTAACTACGATCATCGTCCTTACGCATCCGGTAAGCGGCCTCAGCAAAGATGGTTCGCCCCGACCCTTGCCAGAAGGGATCTTCACTGCTGCCCATTGGGATGAGCGTGTTGGCCACGTTATCGAAATCAGGCTGGGTTAAACACTCGCGCCACAGGTCCCAATTGGCGCAACGCACATCAAGGGGATTGAGAATTTTATCTTTGGCGGGGTCATAGTAGCTTTTAACAAATTCACAGGAGCGGTCGTAGACGATAACCATATCGCCCCGCTGGCGGGCATGGTTCATCAGGCGGCGAATAAACTCCGATTTACCGGAGCCGACCGTACCATGTAAGCAAAAATTCTGGATCTCACTGTCCTTAATTAACGGCAATTTTTCGATTCGGATATCAGATTGGCGACCATCTCGCTTTAGCATCGCCGCAACCTCTTTCGGATTATCGGTCAATTGGCGCCCACCCGTGACTTCATCTTCACTCTGCTTCTTCCCCTGGTGGCCTAAAATCCAGGAGGCAACAAAGAAGGTAATAAGACAGGTAATACCGCCAATAATGGCCGCCAGAACAAAACTGCTCCATAACTGCTCGCCGCACCAGATGGTGTATTTATCCTGTAAGATTTGCTCGGCGTTATAGGCGAGCTTCCGGCCATAATATTCAATATGGTAAACCGGCTGCGACCGAAGCAAAGAGCGCATCGGAGCCAGTGTCTGGCACCACCAATACACGCAACCATTAACAAAGGTCTGCCAGGACAAGCGGGCCATCAGCGTTAATGCAGCGATAACCCAAAAAAGCAGAAAAAGACAATAAAAAATAATATTGGCAATTTGGCCAAACATGCGAAAACGCATAGAGGCGATCTGACCGCCCTGGGTCATATCTTTGGCATTAAAACTCATAATATTATCTCTTAATCAGAAAGAGCGAAAAGGTCAAGCGTAGAGGAAGTATGCCGCCAGAGAATTACTGGCGGCACAGATGCAAATCAGGCGTTTTTCGAATCTTTAAAGGCACTAATAACGTTGGAGAATGCTGCCAGTTGGAATCGACCAAAATCGAGCACCATAAACATGGCAAACAAAGTACCACAGGCAATAAATATCATCGGCAGTGACAATCTCATCACCCCACTTAAAAGTGTCATACAGAATGATAGAACGATTCCAGACAGAACATAAATATTTATTTTTCTTGACAAAAAAGAATATAAAATCGACTTATTTCTGAATGCCTTAGGAACTGATAAAAAAAGGCTCCTTGCACTATATGATGAAAGCAGAACCATTAACCCAACAACAAAACCAACAGCCAGGTTATCTACAATATTCCGCCACGAAAAAATAAATGCATTTAAAAATCCGCAAAAGATAAACCAAACCATAAAACAAAGCCCTGGCCAGACACATTCCCAAATAGAGGGGATTTCCATCTCTCCATTGGAAAGAATATTCTTTAACTCTTCTGTTTCGTGCTTAATCTGCATAGGTGTGATCATTTTTTCCGCCCTCTATCATAATCTTCCTGGAGCTTATTTGCTTTTTTTAATAGCTCCTCTTTTGTATCTGCACCGGGAATTGAATCCCTCTGTTCTTTTGCTGATTGATAGCCAACATGATGTTCACGCTGTTTCTGCTTATACTCCTGCCCTAAATGACTATATTCCCCTTTGACTTCACCTGTTTGATTATTGATCTCATTTTTAGCAGAATGCTGCCGATTCTGATTTTCATCGATCATATGATCGACTTTACCTTGTACATTATGAGGAAGATCTGCCTGCTGAGTCTGACGTTCAATGGCTGTACTATTGGTTTGATAGTCCGCCATCACATCAGCCTGATTACCGCCCGCTGATACCGCCCCCATTCCTTGCCCAGCCAGTTGACGACCATGCGCATACTCACCATCAACACGCGGTGCCACCTGCTCATGCACAAACTCACGCGCCAGTTCTTCCCGCTGTGCGGCAACCTCAGGCGACGCAGTGTTGGTCAGGATAGCCTCCGCATTTTCTGGTGCACGTTGCTGCACAAAGCTCACAAACTGTTGCGTCAGGTTTTCACTCATCTGCCCACTCATGCTTTCAGTCCGAGAAGCCATTTCCGCATACTCATGACTGCGAGTATTGCTGGCCGTATACTGATCGTAACTGTTCTTGGCGGAACTCAGCGAAGCAGACAACTGATCCACACGTGAGGCCGCGTTATTCTCAGTATGGCTCCCTGACTGACTGGTACGGTGACTGCTGAGATAATCCAGGCTTTCTTTAAAATCGCGGGCCGCCTGAGTATTGCTATCATGCCGCATCTCATTGGTTTGACGGTGTCCATCAGTAACACTATTCGTTTCACCGTCACTCCATGTATGGCCTTTACTTAACCGACCTCCTGCATAAGCACTGACTCCTGTACCCCATTTACCCAGTTTGGTTGCCAACATATCACCAGAGTCCCATTTACCTCCACCATATACTTCCCATGAAGCATTACCCCGAGATGTTGTATCCATTAATTTATTAAACGCCTGCTCATTACTGATATGGTTAGCCTTGGCATAGCTCTGCACCGCATTCCACATCTGGCCACGCATCATTGACTCCTGGGTATTTTGGGAGTTATCTGCGCCACTGACATAACTGCTGCTACTTCCCATATTGGAGCCAAACTGTTTCAGGCTGTTCCAGGCACTGTTCACACTGTTGGTATAGCCATGCAATGCACTTTCGGCCTGTACCGCCGACTCGCGCGCCATTTGCTGTTGCGCACTGGCAATCTGCCGCGTCACATTAATATCGACCGGCAGTTTCGACATGGCGCTACTGCTGTCATAAACCATATTGCCATCCCGCGTTTGTGTTGCCGTTCCCCCTGCGCCGGTTTGATGGGTCATTTGCCCAAACGACGTAGAGCTATTGGTATTCCAGCTATAACCGTTGACGTTTTCCGTCTGCATATTGCCAAACGCATAATTACCATCAACAGCACTGGATGAGGCGGAGGTTGTCGAACTGAGCGAGGCTGACCCCAAGGATGAGCTGATACTTGAAAACACCTGTCCCAAACCCATGACCATTTTCCAGGAGAGGAACGGGATCATCATCGAGATATACCCGGCAGTCGTGGCGATATCAGAATATTTCACCTGCACCTGTGACAGCTCAGATAATACAATCGGCACACCATTCTGTTTTGCATAATAGGTCATTGCACTATTGAGTATGGCATATAATAACGGCCATGTCTGTAGCCACATAAAAGTAAATAGATAACCTTTGAGCACCGTCATGGTTATCATATTAAACATCCCTGCAATCATCATTACTGGGAATAACCCAATCAGTATTCCCATGATAATAACCTGCATCATGGGCAGTGATCGTAATGCAACCTGGCCGACAGACGCATGCGCCAGACGTTGTTTTTCCAGTGAGGAAGTCGTAGCGATATTCATCAGACTGGCGGTATCGCCATTACGCGCGGCATAGCTGACAATCCCACCCCGTAATGCATTCAGGGTGACATTCTGGCGCAATATCTGTGCCGCATTTTTTGATGATCCGTAAAAATAATTATAGCTATCGCCGATCAATTGACTAAACAGCAAGTCAGGATTAGGACGGCCACCAAACAGTTGCCGAACATAATAGTGCCAGGTTTTACCCCCATTTTGGGTATCGAGTGCTAACATCCGTTTAAGGTCAACGGCGGCCTCAGCACAGGTATGGAAATTATTATTCTTGTCAAAAACACCCCGTAGCGGGCTTGGTTTGGAAAAAATAAGCGTATACGGTTCTGCCGAACTCATTAAATCTTCGAAAGTGTATTTGTGATTAAGGAAAATATCCCCCATCACACAGTTCTGCACATAATCCGTAAACAGATTGGTCATTTCAGGATTACGGGATAAGAAATCCGTGCTACGCGCCACCAGATTCGCCCCAAACAACATCCCCGTCTTACTGTAGGTCACACTGTCGGGCAGGGCAAAGACCATCTCATACCCTCGTACCAAGGCATGGCCGATACGCGTTGTCAGGGAAGCCGGTAACGCTAATCCCACCGGGACATTATCGACCTGATAAACACGCGTCATATCACTGGTATCGATAATCTGAATGGGCGAACGTATCCCCACCATCATCCAGATCACCGTAAGAGACACGGCCCAACCCAACATATCCATCACATTGTGCCGACGAACCCAGCTGATTGCCACCGCCAGGACAGAAAACAAAATCCCCATTCGCTGCAGCGTCTTCCAGGTATCTGTGCCCATAAAGGCCGCAATGGCGTTAAAGGTGCCGCGCAACCATTCACCACCGGCAATGGTATAAATCTCGAGCATCACTGTACCCCGCTAAAGTGGTAGTTATTCTGATAGCGTGTCATCATCCGGGCAGAGACTTGCTGGCGCATATAGCTCATTTGGCGATCAATCACCAGGAGGGCATCCTGTTGAACCTGTACTCGCGCCTGGAATGCGGCAAGTTGCTGCGTCGCCTGATTGAGGTTCTCAATCACTTTATCCATGGCCGCCTCGTCATAATTACTCACCGCCAACGACGCACGGGCCTGTTGGATCAGCTCCTGAATGTACTGCAGCAAGATGTCATAGCCGATATAGTCGGTCAGTTGATACAGCAAACTGTTGGAGACACCCAGCATCTGCGGATCGACTAGGTATTTAAAAATGGGGATAGTGGTACTGGAGATAAAGCCTTTTTCCTGATCCGTTAACGGAGTATCTGTGACTGCCTTATTTTGAATACTCGCTAACAGATTACGGATCTGCGACTTAAACGCCTTGTCCTGACTGACCGTGACATTGGTATTGGGCACGACCTTCAGACATTTATCGGAATCATTACAATGGTAGATTTGCGCGGTTCCGCCTTCCATCATCGCCTTGACCAGGTCACGATCGGTGGTTCTAGCCGGTAACGGCGTGATCTCGCCATCGGGGCCAAACACTAAGGAGCCCGTCAAGGTCATGATAAACTCCTTTAACTCCTTGTTGCCATCGAACATGCGGTTTTTAGTCAGGACATGCCAGATCAGGTTCAGGTTCTTGGTGATACGCTCCTTATCCTTGTCCGACGCTTTGTCGCGAACATTATCCAACTTGCCACCGACAGTACATCCCTGGCGTGATGCGGCCCAATCCGAAAAGATATTGCTCTCGCCAGCAATATCCTGGCAGACCTTCTGCTGGGAGACCTGAGTCCGGGGAAATAACCCACCGACAATGCCTTGTGCCGCCTGGCACGAACTGAGGTTCATGCTGTTAATGTCACTGGCCATCTTCTGCAAAAAGTCTTTGGCCTGTTTAATCTCCGGCACCGTGGTTTGCAACGCCAGGTCAAAAAAGTAGCCTGCCGCATTGGACATAATCTGTTTGGCAAAACGCTGCAGCTGTTCGCCGTTAATGAAACTGAATGCCCCTAAATAAGCGTCAATCCCGCCACAGCCGGCATTAATATCCGGCAAGGTCATCGAAATCAGCTGTATCTGCTTTACCTGCGTGCGTGCATACAGTGAGCCTCCAGACGCATAACCTGCTGCCTGCCCCTGCCAGACCTGGGGTTGGCTGGTATTGGACGCAAAACCGAGGCGGTTGAAGAAATTGTTCATATCATTATTCACATCCGCTGTCGCCGTACAGGACAGACCGAATAATGCACCGCATAAAAAAGCCACCTTACGCAGGGTCATGGTTTTCGCTCCATCAAGGTTTCCTGAAACACCGTATCAAGCCGGGTTAAAAACGCCTGACTATCGGTAGCCCCCTGTAACAGCGGCCAGGTCGCCAGCGTATTCACGTTCACCAGGAATGTCGTCGGGGTGGCGATCGGCATCGGCGCCGGAAAAAAGGCCTGCATCACCGCCACAGGGGCCGGTAACGCCGTGGGATAGGCCTCATCCCCCTGCCCATCGATGGTGTAGGGAAAAACCGATAACCCAATCTGTTCACTGAGGGACTTCAACAGCGGATCAAAACGCTGGCAGTAGGGGCAGTGCCCCTGCATGAATAACACCACCTTCCACTGGCTTAAATCGACACGCTGACCATTACTCAGGGTGTACCAGCGTGCGGCCGGTCGAGCAGGCGCGGGATCTGCGGGTACGGCTTTATCGGCTGTCGCCAATCCCTTCGGGTTATAAAGTGCCGCCACATCATCGCGCACCGACGCCTGGACGGCACCTACCATCAGCAGTGCCACGACAAGACTACGCATCGCCATTTTCATCATGCTGACGCTCCTTACGCTCAATGTCGGCCAGCCATTTATTCAAAATCTTGTAGCCCCCCACGATCACCATCACCACGGCAATCAGTTCGGCCAGCTGGATAGCCATCACCGGCTGTTTGCGTACCAGGCGGGCAACAATATGAAACCAGGCACCCACGGCCACCACCCACATCCCGGTAATATCAATGTCAGGGAAACGAAATTTACGCATACAGGTCACCTTAAAAATTGGGTTTAAAATCGGTCGAGACATTCAGGAACTGCTTGGCCAAATCGTCCTGACTGATAAAGCCATAAGAGAGCGGTTTCACGGTGCCAGCACGCGGATCGACCAGCATCATGGCGGGGAAATAACGCACACCCAGCCGGGCGGCCTGCCCCTGATCCTGACGGGTATCGGGCAACAAGGGGCTGACAACGCCATCGACGGTCACCGGAATAACACTGAGGTGATAGGTTTCGCGGAAATTTTTAATCACCTGCGCCAACTGGCCATCAATCGGCTCTTTCCCGCGATAAAACACCATCACGCCATAATGCTGGCTGAGTTTTTCGATCGCCTCGCGTTGCTGGGCATAATCGGCCGCCAGCTGATTTTTAACTGTGCCGTTGTAGTGGCTGTATTTCAGGTTGTAATCCAGCTCCGGGTGCTCAAGCATGGCTTTTTTAGCACTCATGGAAAATAACCCTGCCTGCTGCGTCCAATAATTCTGTAGCTGGAAATAACGAACAAAGTGAGGCACGCTTGGATAAAGGATAGCGTTATATAAGGCCTCTTTTGTCCCAGCCTGTAATCGCGCCAACTTAGCCATAATATTGGCGTCTTGGGTAATTTTTGGCTCAGAGGGTGGTTTAGGCTTATCTTCATCCTGCTGTTTTACCGGTTCATTATACCACTGCCATCCCGCATCCTGCGCCAGAGAAACCACCGGCATGATTAATGATAAACAAGCAACAAGCGTCAGAACACGCATGGCGTACTCCAATGGAAAATTAACAGAGATTTATTTAGTAACGCGCTTCATTTTATCGGCGATCTGATCACGCACCCGATTTAATAACGCATCATGATTTGGCATTGACTGATTTTTCATTAAGTCCTCAGAGAAATCAGCAAAATCCAGGCGATCAAAATTAATTCGCTGTAACTCCTCTACGGTGATCCCCCGACAATCGGGACCGCTAGCATCACCGAACCCAACACCCAGCTGCCATTCCCGACCTTGTTGCTGGACTATTTTCGCCAGAATACTGTCAAACTGACAGTAGCTCCGTTTCTTTTCTACACAAACACCCAAGACTTTCTTTGAACAAAACTCCCCGACGCTCACCGTCAGTTTTTTCGTTTTCGCTTTGGCCAAGGCTTTTTCTTCACTGCTGCAATGCGCCAAGCCTAAATCCTGCCCCCATCCCGAGTCGGTGCAGCAATTACTGAACCCCACCGCAAACTTCTTGCAAAACTTGGGCTGGCCGGTAAAGGCACGCACATCGATGCCATTCATCGCGGCGATATCCTTACCGGCTGCCGCCACCGCCGCCAGCTCGGAGACGGCCTGAACAAAGTCATTTCCTTTCGTGCCTTTTTGGGTTTTGTCACAAGTCCCATCGAGGCAGAATACATCCCCTCCGCAGATCATCATCTTCCCGCTGGTCCGGGTTTCACAGGAAAAGGTGGCATTCTCATGCAAACAGATTCCCTCTTCAGAGCTAAAGGCACATTTGCGGGTCGCCAGGGTACAGGCCGGATTTTTCATATACGCATCACAGGTACCATTACTGGCCGGTTGCGTCATATAGGTGTCTTTATATTGCCAACAGTCACTATGAAGTGAATAGGTTTTCCCCTCACGCTGAATGCTGCGCGTCCCGCCGGGGGAAATACATTCCTGTTTTAGCGGTTTTCCCTCTCGCTTATCAAAGGGGCAATTTTCTGTCCAGACAATACGTGGTTTAAATTCCTTTGAGCCAGTTTTAACATGCAGCGTGATAACAAAATACCCACTATGTCGATTGTAAAAATTAACCGTCATCCAGGGCATACCAACATGGGAAGTAAACATGGTAATTTTTTGCCCCGGTGAAATTCTGCCTTTAGGATAAAACGTACGCGTTCCCGAGTTCAGCGAAACCCACGTCCCCAAGACGTTAAGTGTCATATCCGTCGTAAAATCCAACTGATTATGGGCCAGCTTTGCCCACATGATTTCGCCGCTCATCCCTGCCGGGACGGTAAAACGCACCTCAGCCCGATAGTTCCCCTCGGTAAAGGTCAATTTCCTGGAGTCGATGATAATATCCTGCTCAACCGTTGAATCGACCCAATCACCCACAATCGAGGCCGTCCGGGTACAATATTGATCGACCTGGACATCCCGCTCACAGGTATAGTTGGTAAACTCACTGCGTGTAACCGTCTTGGCCTCACAAGCCATCTTGTCTTTGCCCACAATACTGTCAGCCCGCTTTTCCACATCCTGGGCTGCCTTGATAAAGGGGGCATCCGGTGAGATAGGCTCTTTAGGATTATTGAGCACCGAATCATTCACCGCCTTGCCAACCTCACTTTTACTCCAGTGCTGTGATCCCTGGTTTTTCAGTGCGCTATCATCCGAGGCCGTCACGCCACCATAATACGCTTGCTGAGGGGGTGTTGCCGTATAATTGGGGATCGCTGTAGCCGGGTTGAAATCTTTCAGGGTGCGCTCTCCTTGCCCTTGTACCTGTTTGGCAAAATCAGCCCCTGCCCGGTAATCGGTTTGGCCATCGGCCCACGCTGTCATCACAACGCCGATTAAGGTTAACGCGCCTAATCGGCATCGCCATGCTGCTCCCTTAGCCATGATGCCCCTCCTGCTGCAAAATCTGCTGCGCCTCGCCAGCACAGGTCCCTTGCTCCACCACTTTCTGCAGCGCTAAATCCAGCCGCAGATTGCCCCGGATCACATCAAAGCCCTGCTCGCAACGCACGACCAGCGCCGGTACGCTGGTAATGTGATAACGCTGATAGAGTGTCGGGTCGATCTGTACGCCCTGTGTCGCCCCAGCCTGAACCAGCTGCGTCACGGCCGTGACGGTCTGTTTCATGTCGTTATTCACCAGGCCGCGTAACGTCACCGGAATGGCATAGCGCCCTGCCTCTTGCAGCATGCGCTTGAGCCCTGTCTCGGGGATCGAGAACGACACAAAATAGAGGGCACCAGCTGCCGTTTTCTCCCCGGTACGCTGTTGTTGTTGCACCAGGCTCTCCAGATAGCGGCGATTGCCGGCATCCAATGGATTGTCCCGAACCTGTTTTTTTAACCACTGCTCCAGCTCAGAATGTGGCGTTTCCCGTAGACGCTGAGCGAAATCCTCCTGCTGTTTTAACCACTGGCGATCGGCCTCTGACGGTGCTCTTGATGCCATGGCCGAGGTATCTAGCTGTACGCTGGTATTGGGTGACGCGATGGCTGCAAGGGGGGCAATCAGCGCGGCCAACGCCGTTTGTCGTAAATTCACGCGATACTCCTTAGAGGAAAACACAGTTACGTTTACGCCACATCAGGTAGCCGAAATTCTTCTTGCTGTTTGGGGCGTTATGCCCGGCCTCCCACCGCATGACGCTGCGGCCCATCGGGTGACAACGCGCGCTATCCGGATACATATTGACCATCTGATAGCGCCAGCGCTCCTTCGGGATAATGGGGGTGGGGTATTCATAGCAGACCGCCTTATCCTTACCGATGCTCTCCATAATCTGCCCTTGCCGATGCAGCTTGAAGGCCATCCGCTCACTGACCAGCACCGAGGACTGCAACGGACTGAACTCATTACTGACCCAACCATTAAAGGGATACATCGAGCCCTGGGCGCCAGCGCACCAAAACAGCGGATCGAGGGGAAGATGGAATGCACTGGCCAACGCATCGGCCGCACAGGCGCCTTGTGCCAGCGGGTTGGCAAAAATCACCGCTTCCGGGTTCAGGATGGTCGTGAGACTGCTGTCCACCCAGGTCGGATCAATCTCGCTCAGGTAGGCAATATCGAGATCACCGCCCTCCAGGCATCCCACAGAGGTGATGATGTTCAGCCAATAGGTCAACGGGTATTTGTACCAGTGCACATGATAGAACGCCCCCGCCACATCCTTATCGCTCTGCCCCGCGGTACCGGTCCCGGTCTTACCGAGGTTGATACTGAATCCGCCCAGGTTCACCATGCAGCCCGGAGAGCGGGTGACATCGGTCAAGGCCATGGGCTCCCAATAACCAATCGCCAATCCAGGACGGATAAAAATCGGCGGGGGTGCGGGACAAAATTGCAGGGGCGAGCCGGGGTTAGCCGTATCAGGTGCCTCCCCACTGCCTCCGACTTTGATGCTGCCAATCGATAGGGGGAAAATACACTTCCAGCACACATCGGTGATCGGGTTGACAAAATGCCCTTCGCAGCTGGCATCGGCCTGTGCCGGTGCGACCGGTAGCCAGGCCGCCGCCAGAATGACCAACGCCGCACCGACGCGCTTGTAAATGGGGTTCATTGGGCAGTGTCCTCGGGTGCAAAGGTTTCAATATGCAGCCGTAACCCACTGGGTGCGGGCGTCACACGCGCCGGTACCGAGGTGATCCCCAGGCGTTGGCATAATGCTCCGTTCTGGTCGAAATAGACCCGGCTATCCAGGGCCACCGAGGCGGCGGGGATATCCCCCTTGACCAGAATAATCTTGAATAACAGCGTGGCGGGCTTCTGCCGCTTCATCCAGGCCACCTGCGCCGGTGAGTCAGCATCGATAAAGTAAAGCGTCTGCATGAACGGCACCGTCTTTAGCGGGTTAATCACCTCCCCCCGCCGGGCAAATAGCCGCCCCTGGTCATCACGCAGATCCTCAGAGAGCTGCACGCTCGGGTCGAAGTAGCGTGAGGCATAGTGTGTCGCCGTGGTGATCCCCTCGACAGGTACCGGACGCTGGCTATGTGTAATCACCCGCTTCTTGAAAGCCTGCATCTCCTTATCCCAGGCTCCCGACTTCTGTAGCTGTGCCAGACGCTGGGTGATCAGCGTCAGCATATCCTGCTCGGCAACCGGATACAGATCGCCCCAGGTACCCAAATCGGCCGCACAGGCCACCTGGGCAACCCAACAGATCCCTAACCATCCCCAACGCCGGCGCATATTACCCCGCCTCCCGCATACGACGTGCAATATCTTGCTGGATAACCCGGGTGATATCGGGCGCCCCCTGCACCACCGCCGGCGCGACCAGGATCAGCACATGGTGCTGTCGTTGATAGGTTTGCAGGCTTTGCTCCAGGGCCGCATTAAAGCGTGCTGATAGCGCCCGGGTTTGCGCTTCCGAGAGTGTCTTCTGACTGGCGCTATCAAAAAACGCATCGACGGTTTGCTTCATATCAAAGGCCACGGCACGCGGTGCGCTGTAATGACCAATGCCCCAGGAAATGGCCGCATTGGCCAACAGCAGGCTGGCAAACAACACGCCCCACCCCAGGCGGCGTTTCCGTTGTGACGTTATTGGTGACGTTGTCATGCTTCCTCCTGCTGATGTTCAGCTATCCAGGCTTCAAGGCTGGCCATCTCCTGGGGAAAGTTGCGGCAGGCCAGCGCATAGACCGCATCATGGATACCCACCCCCTCCCGGCGTTTTTGCTGGATAAACTCGAAGTCCACGCCTCTTGAGGAGTACATGGCGCGACTGAGTGGATCGACAAACAACCGGTGCCAGGAGGAGTAGGCTTCCACCGATAACATGAACGAACTGAACCATTGCTCTTTGGCGGAGCCGAATTTACCGATCATGTCTTTCTCAAACCGGTTGAACTGATCGGGATAAAGCTGGTTGTATTTGGTAAAGGATTTCGTACTCTGCTTCAGAATGATTTTGTAAGAGGAGTTGCCCCAGGCGGCGCGGGCCGCGCTGGAGGCCTCCGGGGAGTCGAAATCGACGATGTTTTGGGTAATGGTGATGTAGGAGCCATTGTGGCGCCGGGCTGTCCGGTAGCCCTTTTCGATAAACGTCCCGACTTTTTCATTCTTGAAGTCCAACAGCTTCCAGCCTTCATCGATAACGTTCAGTTTTTTCAGGCTGCGTGGGGAGTGGTACATGCGGTTCTCGATATAGATAATGAGCGAGAACATCACCGCAATCAGCAGCGAGGGACGGCTTTCCAGACCACCCAGCTCCAACACCACCATGCGGGCATCATCATGCAGCGACGGCTCATCGGAGTTGAAATACTCACCATAAATCCCCGCTGCCGTATACTGATCCAGCAGGATAATCATCTCGTCCAGGCGGCTACGAATGGTCGGTGAATCCCGGTATTGCTCACTGTTGCGGGCATCACTCAGGAAATTCACCACATCATCAATACGCGCCCGGTTTTTTTTGCTCAGCCACGCCGCTTTCACCGCCTGCATCAACAGCCCCTCATGCACCTCATCCAGGTTGCCGTTCGGGCTGGCCATCACCGATAACTGGTCGCGGATACGCTCGGCAGACAGGTCAATGTCTTGCACGTTGGCAAAGGGGTTGAACTTCAGGGTGTCGCCATCGAGGTAAACGCCGCCCATGTTCTCGCACAATGACTTGTAGCCATCCCCCATATCAAATACCCAGGCGAAACCGCCGCTATCCAACACACTGCGGATCAACGGTTGAATCAATCCGGTTTTCCCGGCACCCGACGTCCCGCATACCGCCATGTTGAAGTTGGTGTTGTCCATCTTGTCGTAGAACAGGTCGATAAAGGCCAACTGGCCACGATATGTCGGTGCCAATAAGCCAGAGGGGGCGAGCGGATGATCCGCGACCAGCGGCATCAGATTGGCCACATTGAATGATTCGGCACGGTGAACCACCCCGGCAGCCTGAAGCTCTTTGAAGAGTCCCTCTCCCGCCTTAAAGGGCAAGGCGGTGAGAAAATTACGCAGCTGGTTAAAGCGTGGTGAGATGAGCTCGATCCCGTTTTTACGGTAGCTGTTAAGGATATCCTGCTCGTAGTCCAGGGCCTTCTCGTTATCGTCTTCACAAAAGGCCGTCAGATTCAGGAAATAGGAGACGATTGCGGACTGGTTACTGCTCAAGCGCTGACGCAGCTCACCCCACTCTTTTGCCTGCTTCTCCACCCCAGGGAAGAACTTGCCATAGGAGGTTTTTGACTTTTTCTCACAGTCCAGAAACTTCAGATTGGCCTCTTGGTGGGCTTTCACCTGATCTTCCACCATCAGGGTCAGCGTCAGGATGAACGGGCAGGATATGGACAGCTCCGGGTTAAGCAGATTGCTGTAGTTATCCGCATTACTCCATAAGAAGGCCATCTCCGGGTTACGCTCCAGCTGAAAATTCAGTATCTGGGCCGTACTGGTTTTTTGGCTACGGCCATTGCGTAAACCGATGGTCAGGCTTTCGGCTTTCACCTTCAGATCAAAGGAGTCATCCACACATTGGTAGTTCAGGTCGATATAGGGATCTAATGGTCGATCATTGGGGTATAACTGGCTTGGGTTGTGGTTAATCATCTCCCTGACAATATTGATAAACGCCTGAGCATCGACAGGCTGGGTATAGATACGAGCCCCCTGGAGTGATGCCCGGATAACCTTGACCTTGTTCTCCAGCTCAATCATATCGGCTTTGCTTTTTTTCTTGCTGGGTACACAACAGGAGATAAATACCCGGTAATTTCGCAGGGTGAGTGGCAGGTCCAGTCCTTCAGGTAATGAGAAGCGTTGCTCGGCCGCACGCAAATAGTAGGCGCGGGTAATGGCGTTAAACTTGTCGGCCTGTGGCCCCGACCAGGAGAACTCGCGTAGCCCGTAGTCCACCATCGCCCCAACTTGCTTGCTGGACATCAGGTGAATTGACAACGGGATGCCGCGTGGCATTTTGGTGCGTAACAGACTTTCCAGGGCCAATACTACCTGCTCATTGGCGCCGGCGAGCGGTTGTGCCTCCAGCATAAAGCCAATGGTACTGGCATTAATAAATAACCCGGTTTCTGGATCATAATCTTTATAAGGCAGAATTCGGCTAAACTGCGGAAAGGACAGATTCGCCAGAATCTGATTTGCCTGCGCAGATTCATCAGGCAGTTTGAGTGCAGTCAGTAACGAGTTGACCGTCTGAGTTACAACATCAAGAGGATTATTCACACTGACACCTTTACTATTTCATGTTACATCCAGTACGCTACCGCCCATCCCTTTTTACGCACAGGGCACTCGTAAAAAATAAAGAATGATAGACAGCCAATAACACGCAACGACCTTAGCAACCCCGATTAGTGAATGCGGGGTTTTCCCCAATGTGACGGAGTAATAACAAACAACACCTGACTGGGTTGATGATAAACATCCTGCTTATCGATATAGGGCGCTATCCATAATTGTGCGACCTGCTCGCCGACACGTAATGGTCGAGGATAGCCTGACGCCACGGGAGCCACAGGCATCGGTGCTGTTTTCACCGTCTGCATCGGGCTAATTGGACGATTGGCCGGGTAGATCATTCGCTGCTCAACCGGTGTCGAACCCGTGCCAGTAAAGGGATTACGCGGCGCGGATGGAGCTATTGTGGTACGCGCAATGGGTACCGGCGATACCGATGCAGCCGTCACGGCCAAAGGCACGGCTGTGGGCGCAAAATTCCCCTCAGCCAGGCGAGGCAATGCGGCTGCAACCGGCTTTGCGGCCTCCCCCTCCTCACTCAACTTGGCCTTTTCATTTGCCTGTTGCATCGTCATACAGGTATCCGATGTAGTGGCATTACATTCAAAATCACTGCTGGTCCCAGCGCATCCGCTTAATAACAGGACGCTACCTAATACCGTGAAGATAAGACGCTGCATAGTCATCTCCTTTAATGCTTAGGCGTGGGAAGAATGATTTTTCCCGTCGTATTTTTAAAAATAGAGTCAGGCAATAGCGGGTTATCAACAATCGCTTGACGCAATGTATTAATATCAGACAAAACATTAAAGGACTGGGCTGTTTTCCCGGTCCCAGCTTTCCCCCAAACAAGCACATGACCTGTTTCGGTACAGAATGGTTTTTGCTTATTGACGTTGCTCATACACCTTTCTCCTCAGCGGTTATTTCTTGCATCCAACTCACCACCGCCATAAAAAGTAGTCCGATCACGATCCCTCGCCAGCCCATGCCTTCCATTAAAATCGCATAGGTGGCGTCAGCTTGAGATTGAGTCAAGGCGAGTGATGCAAAATCATGATGAAATTGCACCGGATTAAAAACCAGGGTAGACAGCAGAAGCATACCCGATAAAAACCAGAGCAAAATATTATAGGCAGCTATCCCAATCGCAAAACGACGGAGAAGGTGCAAAGCAAAGCCGCGCGGGTTAGCGAACCATTGCATCACAATACGCTGCGAAACAATCTGTGCCTTTTCCTTAAAAGAAAGCTGACGTAGAGGACGCATAATTATTTCCCTCCCGGCATAAACTGATGTGGGTCGATATTTTTAAGTTGCTTCAGCATCTCATCGGTATTAAAACCATTGAGATTATCCGTAGAGGGCATTGCCATTGACGGCGCTGACCGAGGCATCGCCTCCGTCTCGGCAGACTGACGCTGTTGCTTTTCAGCCTCCAGTTCGTCAACCGTCTTCAGCTGGAAACCATCTTGAAACACCACCGTAATTTCATTGCCGGCACCAATCGGGATAACCGGGTGATATTGCTCTGCCCGCTTGATGTAGTAGTCACTGAGTGTCTGCGCCGCTTTAGAAGAGCCACCGCCAATACCCGACATCAATACATCGGCACCGCTGACTGAGGCGGTCGCTCCTAACCCTACCGCCGGTTGCGAAGCACGATTAATGCCAGAGCCGATACCATCGACAAACCCCGCCCCCCAGGCCCAGCCAAGAATTTTTCCGTTACGCATCACGACCTCACCCTTGATGCCGTTTTTCCCCCGGAAATTAACGTGACCGGCGATCGGGAGATCAATCACCGCCTTCCCTTTGATGCAGCTGAGTTTACGGGTACGCACAATGGCGCGTTCACTCGAGACATCACCGTATGCCTCCAGGCCAACAAAACAGCCTGTCAGGTCATACGTTTTACTGTTCGGCATCTCCACACGGCCAGTGATCCGCAGCTGCATGGGCACCGTGGCTTCATTACCGGTCACGGATGCATTGGCATCGGCCCCTTCGATCAGCATGCCTTTGGCAAAGCTCCCGGAGGGAATATAGGGCAGCTTCAGCGCTGATTTCTCACCGTGCCCATACGTGAACGTCTTACGGCTTAACTGATTGGGGACCGGAATGGACTGATAGGTCACCTGGGGTGCTGGCGGTGTCCCCACACCAGGGTAAAATGCCGTGGGTGGCGGTACGCTGCCTTTCCCTTGAGGAGGAAAGGCCGTCGGCTGTGGCTCCCCCTCGGGTCCGGGTGCCGGAGACGGCGGTGCCGGTGTTGGCTCGGTGGACGCGCTTGCCCCCACCTGGGCGAGTTTTTCTTTCAGCTGGGCATTCTCCTGCGCCAGCTGCTCCATGCGATGCTGATCCTCCACCCGTCCTTTACTCAGCAGATCGATCTCCTGCCGAATATGCTTAAACTCCTTGCGCATTTCCTGCTCGGTGACCTGCATCTCAGTCGTCGCGTGTTGCTGTACCTTGTCATCAAACGCGGTATCAACCACGCCCGTCATATCCGGTGCCGGCTCATGCGCGTTGCCGGTCTGTGAGGCGCTATCAGAACGGAGATCCAGCTCTGAAAGATACAGTCCCCCGCCCACGGCCATCGCCACGACGACAACCACAATCCCCAGCCACAGATACTGTTTCCGCTTGACCAGTGCGTTAATATTCATCAGCGCGCCTCCCCGGAGGTCGTTACATAAACCGACATCCGACCACCACCGATGATTTGCCAGGCAGGTCCGACAAACATAATGGCGCGGGTACCCGGCAGCCAGAAATCACGCTCACTGACCGTTCTTGGGGTGTTACCCGGATTGATAACGGTATAACGCACGACTTTGAGGTGATGGCCAACCCAGACGTTATCGGCAACGCTCTGTAATCCCGCCGGCGTCGTCAAGGCCTCATTGGTCACCGGAATAGACTGCCAACCGGCAGGTAAGGCGCCCTCATGCACACCTTTATTGACCGCCACCAATAATGCCTCATAGGGTGTTGCCTCTTCCCACGCCTGGGGCGTCTCGCCCGTTCCCAGCAGATCACTCACCAGTTGGATAGTGCGCCCTTCCCCGGCACGCGGAACAGCGCGGATAGAGAAATTGAGACCGCGTTCAGTCTCGATGATGAAGGTAAAGGGTTTTTTGTTCAGCGTGGCAATCACAATTCCCCCGCTCGCGGTCTGCTCCTGGCGCGTCAGTTCACCCTCCAGACTGTTGATGGCGGTAATGCGATCACCGGCCACCGTGAACAGATTCGGATCGGTGTTACTCACGGCGATGTTAGCCTGACCACCATTGCTCAAGGGCACCAGAGTCGGTGCCGTTCCTACCCGAATAGCCGCCTGGCTGTAACCGGCAAGCAGGAGGAGCCCCGCCAGTAATAACGGTTTATTTATTTTCATCGTTCACCTCACCAAAACGTGTCAACCAGGTTGTCCCATCTTCACGCGCCATAATTAGGACGTAATGTTTAATTTCGCTGTAAGGCTGTGAGTTCCCAATCCAGGTTTTTAATTCACCCCGGATATCAACCCGCCCGGCAGCCGGGTAGACTTTCACACTGGTCTGATAAAAAGCGGAGTTCACGTTGTTGCTCTTAATCCGCTTGGCATCTTCTGCCAGCCGGATCTTCAGTTCGTTTTGAGCAGCGGGTTTTACAAACGCCAATAAGGCTTGATGGGAGGCATCAACCGTTTCGGGTGTCACGTTCAAGCGCAGCGCAATAAAGGACAGCGCCATCTGCCGTAGGTAAGAGGCATCTGCCTGATTTTGTGAAACAGCAAAAGGTGCAGAGAACAGCATCGGCGTGACCACACTACGTTGCTCGTTCTGCAAACGGTAGTTATTTACTCCTTGAATAATATTCACAGATAAAGAGAGGAGTAAAAATACCGCCATACCAATAAAACCGATGGCCAGTACGCGGCTGGTACTCAAACGGGCACTGTGTTTCATTTTAACTCCTCTGTAACCTACTTAATCCATTGCCGGAAACAGGAGTCTGGTACATCGTGAAAAACACCTTTGAGCAGCGAGGTGGGCATATACCAATAAATCAGATCACGTAACCAGGTACTTCCTCGCCCTTTCTTCAGTTTTTTCACACACCAGAAAACCAGAACCGCCGCGACAAGACCAAAAAGCTGCTTGTTAGCCCATAATCCCCAGCCAAGACAAATAGCCGCAGGAATAAGTTCATCAAGATACAGCCCGAACCAGCGGTTCTGGTTGGTGAGTGTTTCCGGAAAACGGTAGCGACTTAAATCGTTTTCCGACATAAGGGAAAATTCCTATTAGTAGCCAGCAACCCCCATCCCGACGGCAATAAATACCGACAGGATGGCAAAGCCGGCCAGGAATTTGATGTTTTTGGTCATCATATACATGATGCCCCCAACCAACACTTCCGCCAGGACAACCCACTTAACAACACTGGAGCCGCTACCGAAGGTCTTCTTGACGGTATCATCTCCGCCTGCCATCAGGTCTTTACCTGCAGCCAGCGCGACATCCGGTAGCAAGGTCGCGACAGCCGCCGCTGGCAGCGCAACCTTTAGCGCTTTGATCAGTCCCTTCTTGGAAAAGAGGGAGGATTTATTTTTAGATGCAGCAACCCCGTGAACACTTAATGAAGTATCCATGATTTTTCCTTAAATTTAGTTAAATAAGAAACGTTGTGAGAAACAACGCCATCTTCATTGGTGATAGAGATCTAACGTTCTTCTTCCGGACTCTCCTCCACACTATCGGCATTATAAAAATCAGGAAACCGTTCAAGGTGATCAGTCAACCGCAGAACGGCCTCCATCGACTTAGGACGATTACTGCGTAGACACGCAGAGATCAATGACTCATTGGCTATATCGCTAAGTAGGATCGATACAGCTGGACCAGTCCCTATAGGACTGCGTTTTACTCTGGTCATCCCTCCCCCATAACTATGATTAATTCATAATCATCGTCCCACCATTCTTATAAAATGTAAAATCAATTCTTTGTTAAAGAAACAGCAAAAAAACCGGAAAATAAAATTCCGGTTTTTGATTAATTTTTTTACAAAAACATAACATCATCATCAATAATACACTTCACAACAGAGCATATATAAAATAGATTTTTCCCTGATAAAATAGAGCACTTCCAATCTTTAACATCACATAGTATTTCCATTTTTTTCATCGCACTAAAAACTCTTTTCCTGACGACATCCTCATCAAGATCAAATTTAGTAGCAAGCTCAGCATAACCGAATCCTAATAGATAAAATGGGAATATTATAAATTCTTTGTCGGAAAGTCTTTCAAATAAATAACTCATGTCAACATACCTATTTTTAAAAACACTACCTCTACTATCTTTTATTAGAGCTCCTACATTTGAAAATTTATTAAATTGCCACAAGAAGAAGACATTACCATTCTGGATAATAGTTTCAATCCTTACCTGCCAAACATTTTTCTCTATTAAAATATTACGACTTTGTGCTGTAGAGGATGATAAAAATGCGCACTCCAACTCGAACTTAGATAAAAGCATTTTAACATCATTGGAAAAAGATGTGATTTCATCCATTAAAAATGGAACGCTAATCTTCCTACGCTTATTAATAAATGAAATAAGAAAAGGATGATTACAGTACACAAACTGCGCGTTAGAGTTACGCAAACATACAGGAGATTTTGAATCATTAAAAAAATGAATAGATTCAGAATCTATTTGACATAGAATCTCATAGTCTTTAGGATCGCTCGCAGACATAGTACCTCCTCTGAAAGGTTGCTATGGATAGCCGGTATAGCAGGGGCACTACCCTCTATATCGGCGCTTCTCAAATTTTTCAGAACAAAATCTGTTCTAGATTCAATAATAAACCAATGATTAATTATTGTCACCTTATAAAGGTAGATAATTATTGCTTTATTTTAAAATAAATAGATCATTATTCTAATTAAAGATGGGGAGGTATATCCCAATCTTTAATTCAACATGAAATGGATATATCAGAATATTCCCGCAATAGACTTGGCCAACTGGGCTTCTAAAACAGGACGTGCCTCATCAAATTTCAAATTGACTTTATTAGCACTTGAGACAATACGAGTCTGGTACTTATGTTGATCGCCAAATGAGGTACTCGTTTGAACTCGTGCTCCTGAAGTACCTTGTTTTAAGGCAGCAACATCATCTGTACGAACTTTATCTTTTGTGCGAACGGCGATCTGCACATCCGTTACCATCGTATAATTGACATCTTCGACCATCGCATCAGCAGCCATTCCAATTAACCCAGCGGCCAACCCTACGCCTAATGTTGCTCCAGCAGAGCTAGAATTATAAGCCGTTATCCCCGCCCCCAATGCTGCCCCGCTAATTGCCCCTTCATATCCCTGATTCAAATACCCCTGAGCATCACGCAAGTTCATTTTATCAGCTTTAAGCACGTTAGCCTGAATCCAGTATTGTGCCGTACCCGCTGACGATGTAACCCGATAGCCTTTAGCCTCCATATCTTTTGCAATAAGTGATTGCAGCCCATTCAAGTCCTTGTCAGATGTATTCTTAACCTGAATAAAGACGGTCTTCTCCCCCGTAACGGCTGGGTCTAACCAAACGGTTTGGCTCATCTGGGTTTTAACTTCAAGATTTCGCTTTTTGATTGCCGTAGACATGGCGCCACAACCAGAAAGGAAAAAGACAGAAAGTACCGTTGCTACTGCGAGGAATTTCGTTTTTTATGCATAAAAGCCATCTCTGTATTCAATGATAGGACCAATAGAATTCATTTGTACTACTTAATCACTCATCATCATGCTCACTTGGAAAGAATTTTTCTATAACCTGGCGCACATCTTCAAGAATATCAGACCTCATATTACTATAGACAAACTTCTCCTTCCCTTGAACGTAAGGGCTTAATGACTCCATCCCCATCACTTTACATATCCCGAACTGTGTTTTAAGAACATTCTCCAATAAAACCTTATTAAACTCCATTTGATTGAAAACAGACTCTTTACGCTCCATCTGAGCTGTGTAAACCCGCAAACCTAACTCTAACAACATAGAACCGATGCTAGACATATTGGCATCCTTTGCCAAAGCCCCTTCCACTCTGCGCTGTTCGATAATGGCGTTAATCTTCTCTTCCACTTCATTACTAACAAAGATTTGTAACCGGCTCATCTATTTATCCTCCAAAGAATCAACATATTTACACATAGAGTATGTACATACTATTGACCAAGTTTTGACTAGAGTATCTACATACTCTATGTAAGATCAAGTAGAGTATCTAGATACTATCAATGAAAAAATAGAGTATGCAGATACTCAGGAATAGAGTATCTACATACTATCGAGTTAAAAATTAGAGTATGCAAATACTATCAACTAGAGTATCTACATACTCTAAGATAGGGAAAACATCTCTAATATCATGAAAAATATGTATATAGTATACAAAGAGTATAGCTAATAGTATGTAGATACTCTAAACATAGTATCTGTAGAGTATGTTTTTTAATTTCTAAATTTTTGCACACTTTTTTAAATAGATAACATACTGTATTTACAGGAAAATCAGCAAAACTTTAGTTTTGCGTGGGGTGTGGTAACAATGGTGGCAAAGAGCATATATTTTGTTGAGTAGATAATTTGCAGGGTTTACTATATTTCAGCCTTTGACTCATTTGAGAAAACCTACATGAAGACTCGCTTCTTATTGCTTCTATTTACCCTGATATCTACATCATCGCTAGCTAATGATTGTTTTGACATGGCAGGACGTGACTACCGCATAGATCCTGACTTATTGCGTGCCATCGCTTGGAAAGAGTCAAGGCTCGAGCCCAAAGCGATCGGCCGAAGCCCAGATAAAAGTATAGATGTAGGGCTTATGCAGATTAACTCACAACACGCTGATACATTGCGTCCTTTAGGTATCACTATGCAGCGACTACATAATGACCCCTGCCTCAACATCTACACAGGTGCGTATATCCTCGCAAAATCATTTAAAAAACTGGGCATCAACTGGAACGCAGTGGGATCCTACAACGCAGGATTTAAACAAACACCTCAGCAAGCCCAGAGACGGTACAACTATGCCAAGGAAATACACGTCTATTACCTAGCACTAAAAAACAGCAAGACATCACTTATTCAAACCCAATAATGACAATAATAGGTATAGATATGCAGAACAACATCTGAGGCTTTCAGTGAGAATCACAAATATTTGTTGGTAAATTATTCCACACCATGCCTGCAGGTAATAATGAATGTTGAACTTATCCACATATCCATAGGTAACAACGCCAGTGCTGTTTTTCCCCCAACCAGGGGAAAAACAAACGAGAAGCGGGTTGATTCGGTAACGAATCAATGGCACCTGTGGGGATGTGGATAAGTTTGGAAACATTAGGGCGCCCCTTTGGGGGCAGATGGGCGGATGCAAATTTATTTTGCATCCGGGTGGGCGGGGGAAATAAGCATTCATACCTCGATGGTATGAATGCTTATCAGGGCGAAAAAAACCATTGCATCAAAATAAAAACAACATTATTCTAAACATTGAAACAGTAGTAACATCGCCCCGGATTTGATGGGCGTCAATCCGGGGCGAAATTTTATTTCGCAACATCTTTGAGATATAAGTGTGCTTTCGATGCCGCACTTGCTGCTTTAAAGATAAACCGTTTGTCATTTTTTAGCACAGCCAACCAGGCTGCGATATAACTTTCATGCTGTACTTCTCCTGACACGCCAAGATCTGCCATCAAGAACGCTGAGCCTAACTCAGCGACCAACTCCTCATAGGCATAATCCTTCGAGCCAAAATCACCTTTCATTTCTCTGTTTAAGCGATTTTTTCCTCCTGACCAATGAATCAGCTCATGTAACCCCGTTGCATAAAAGTTTGCGGCATCATTAAAAAGATGCCTACACGGCAAAACGATTTCATCTCTTGATGGGCAAAAATATGCATCCGTCCCACACTCACGAATCTTTGCTCCTGTTGCCTTGAAAAAAAGCTCAACATCATCGCGAAAATTAAAATTTTCTTTCGGCAACTCCATCGGCTCTATGGCTAAACCGTCCACTTGCTCAACATTAAATACCGTGAATGTTTTCAGAACAGGGAAACGCTCAAGATCGCCATATTGATTTTCCCGTTCAATCATTGAGTAAAAAAATACAGTTGTACCATGCTCCCCCTTACGCACCTGCCCACCTAAACCTTGAGCTTGCTTGTACGTTAACCAACGGGTATCAGCATATCCATATTTTAATGCACTTTCCCACAGCAACATAATATTCATACCGTGATATTGCCCGCCAGTTGTAAGATTCACAGGCATCCCAGAAATCCCCGTCTTACTCCACGGACACACCCAAGGTTTTACCCCTTGCTCTAAAGCTGCAATGATATTATCGGTCACTGTCTGATAGAGATCTTTTTTCTCCCCGCATCTTTTTTTGACCATACTTGCCCGGCATCTTTCAGTAGATTCGGAAGCGGCGGTGTTGACGTTTTGTGTGTTCATGCTGGGCTACTCCTTTTGATTATTACGGTCATCTCTCAGTGAGTTCATCGCGGCAATGGGCGAAGTAGCGACGGCAGGCAGGGCATTGCATGGGCGCCGTAGGCGTGCATTTCACCCTTGCAATGAACTGAATGACGGTGCTATGCCACGCCCACGCGAGGACACACTGAGTGATGACGCCAACCCGACATGCACAGCATGAACACACCCGCCACGTCGAAATGACGTGGCGCCCTCAGACGGTCGGCAGTTTTTTCGCCGACCGGGTGATAGCGGCGCGCCGTTTACGGCGCTACAAGCGTAGGGTTTTCCAACATCGCTTAGCACCCGCAGGGGCGGAGACACGCAAGCGTGGCTCCGTAAGACTAAGTCGGACAGGTACAGCCCGGCTTAGTCGTTGCCAGGCGACAGCTCGACCGCGGGGGGGCTACTCTTGTGGTGCCCCAGGGGGTAATATTTTGGTGTTAAGCTGCAATAGGCGTAGAGAGAATAGCCATCAGCACAAGAGACAGCCGGTGTAGCCCCGATAGTAGGAAAATTTTATCAGCCAAGGAACGCGGATAGGGAAAAGCGGCGCGTTAGCGCCGCCTTACCTTATGCACCGAAGGTGCTGCGCAATTGTCTGCGATCGTTCAGGCTTAATACGCAATGAACAAACAAGCGAACGCCAAAACAAGGCAAAGCAACAGCGAGGGAATCGCAATAATGAGATGATTCCGAGCTTTCATCCTAAAAGCCCAAATATCCCTGGTAGTCAAACCATGTACGCTGATATCAATCATCTCTGCCCGACGGGCAATCTGAAGAAATAGCACGGCTCGCATTATCATCCATAGGCATACAAGCGCCATCGTACAGAAAAAGATTAGAGTGCCGATGATCAGATGCTCACTATCAAACGGCGATACCAACGTTAAAGAAGTAGAGGAGATCGCCACTCATGCCTCCTTATTTATCGCTATATTATAATTGTTAGTTTATTAGGGATTAGCCAGCGATCAATAGCTTGTAGGCTAGACAATGCTGATCTTGCCGTATGGGCAATATCGTCCACGACGCGCCATAGCGGCTCCCCCGGCAACTACGCCCAGACGGCCATCTGGCAATGTATGTACAAGGAGGTTGTGTAGCAGACCGACAGAAACCACCGTATCTGCCAGATCTCGCACACTTTGCTTTTTTCGGATCTTTACTGAAAATGAGCGATGCAAACATAGGCATAACATATATATTGCCTGTACATATGCCTAACATATGCATATACTTAACCTATGCAAATGGCCATCAGGCCATAATACTAGGAGGTCATCATGCGAACCGTATCTATTTTTAAAAATGGCAACAACCGCGCCGTCCGGCTGCCCCGCGATCTGGATTTTGAAGGTGTGAGCGAACTGGAGATCATCCGGGAAGGAGACAGCATCATCTTACGTCCCGCCCGTCCGACTTGGGGCTCATTTGCACAGCTAGAAAAAGCAGATTCGGATTTTATGGCCGATCGCGAAGACGTGATCAGCGATGAAGGACGCTTTACGTTATGAAACAGCGCCGAACCTATATGCTCGATACCAACATCTGCTCCTTCATCATGCGCGAACAGCCGGAAGCCGTGCTAAAACGCCTAGAGCAAGCCGTTCTGCACAACCATCGCATCGTCGTTTCGGCTATCACCTATGCTGAAATGCGATTCGGTTCCATTGGTAAGAAGGCCTCGCCACGCCATGTACAATTAGTTGATGCGTTCTGTACCAGGCTGGACGCTATCCTGCCGTGGGATAAGACAGCAGTCGATGCCACCACTGCAATTAAGGCCGCGTTAGCCGCCGCTGGTACACCAATTGGCCCGAACGATACGGCGATCGCCGGACACGCCATCGCTGCCGGAACGATTTTGGTGACGAATAATACGCGGGAATTTGAGCGGGTAACGGGGTTGATGCTGGAAGATTGGGCGAAATAACGCAGTATTACCGACATTCCGCGGCTCTCTCGCGTTAACGGTAACGAAGTAGACAGAGTTGTATTGTCGATTATTTAGGCTGTTAACTCAATAAAATTGAGCCACTGAGGGATAATGCAGACGGCGAAAAGCCTTTCGTACCAGGGCCATGGTCAGTGTTCCACGTCACCTCAGCAAAGTCCGGCTCTATGACTGCAATCAATGCCCCGTAAAACCACCACAACATTTAGCTTGGCAAACAAGGGGGCGATTCAGGCCTGGTATGAGTCCGCAGCGCCTTCATCCCGGGGAAGACCTCAGCGTTATTCTGACATTGCCATCACCACTGTCCTGGTGATTAAACGCGTATTCCGGCTGACCCTGCGGGCTGCGCAGGGTTTTATTGATTCCCTTTTTGCACTGATGAACGCCCCGTTGCGTTGTCCGGATTACACAGTGTCAGTAAGCGAACAACGTCGGTTAATGTCAGTTTCAAAACACCCACTCGGGGTGAAATCGCACACCTGGTGCAAATCCTGCCGCCATCCTGACCTAGTAGGTTATGTACGCACGGAAGTGGCGGTTCATCCCCGCGGACGCGGGGAACACGGACAGCTGCTCCGGGCCGTGCTCGTTTACGCCCGGTTCATCCCCGCGGACGCGGGGAACACTCGTAGATTGTCATGGTGACAACCTTCTGCGCCGGTTCATCCCCGCGGACGCGGGGAACACTGTATCGCTCGCTGTCGCTCTTTCTCTCTTAGCGGTTCATCCCCGCGGACGCGGGGAACACATTAGCTGGACGTTTGACTGACCTGACTTAGCCGGTTCATCCCCGCGGACGCGGGGAACACATGAAGCGCCACCGACCCGCGGCATTCTGTCCCTGGTTCATCCCCGCGGATGCGGGGAACACGGGTTAACGTCGGCCAGAAGGAAGCGCTCGTGCGGTTCATCCCCGCGGACGCGGGGAACACGTCCCTACTGCCTCATAGGCTGACTGAAACTCCGGTTCATCCCCGCGGACGCGGGGAACACCCAGGTAACTACCGTGATCAGTACCCCGCCCACGGTTCATCCCCGCGGACGCGGGGAACACCAGGCACTCGCATTCTCGAAGTATTGGATCATCGGTTCATCCCCGCGGACGCGGGGAACACGCTTCGCCACGCTTCACAGAGTAGCTGGCCGACGGTTCATCCCCGCGGACGCGGGGAACACTCGGCAGATCGCCCGGTCAGGATAACAATCGTCGGTTCATCCCCGCGGACGCGGGGAACACCGGTCAGATGATTTGGTGCAAGGTGCGCGTACCGGTTCATCCCCGCGGACGCGGGGAACACGGCAAACCAGTTAACAAAAGACCTAGAAATTCTCGGTTCATCCCCGCGGACGCGGGGAACACGCATCGTTCATTGCGTCATGAAGCGCATGGTGCGGTTCATCCCCGCGGACGCGGGGAACACAATCCATTGAAATGGTGCGAAGGTACGCACACCGGTTCATCCCCGCGGACGCGGGGAACACTTTGCGGGCACATACGATACACACGTTGTTCGCGGTTCATCCCCGCGGACGCGGGGAACACGCGTTTTCGGATTCCGTGAAGTGGCCGGACAACGGTTCATCCCCGCGGACGCGGGGAACACCCCCTAAGACGACAGAGGTTACCGGTCAGACGCGGTTCATCCCCGCGGACGCGGGGAACACTTCCTCACCGCGGGAACCTTGATGGTTGGAGCCGGTTCATCCCCGCGGACGCGGGGAACACGTTTTCAGCTCTTTCACTTCTTCGGCGGCCGCCGGTTCATCCCCGCGGACGCGGGGAACACATGTATCAGCATATTGTGAGGGATGTCGCTGGCGGTTCATCCCCGCGGACGCGGGGAACACTTTGCTTTATTCTCGCCTGGGTGTGACGGTTGCGGTTCATCCCCGCGGACGCGGGGAACACATACCCATTTATGATGGCGGCCAATCTGATCTCGGTTCATCCCCGCGGACGCGGGGAACACGCATCAGCTAGGCCTGATTTTGATGGCGATTACGGTTCATCCCCGCGGACGCGGGGAACACCCCGGTATCCATTGGCGAATGCCGCGCGCTCTACGGTTCATCCCCGCGGACGCGGGGAACACACTTAGCATATCTTATTGATTTTTATGTTTTTTTATAGGGGTTTAAAAACACCACATTATCCAGATTATTAATGAACAATAACTTATTGATTTATAATAGGTAGAAATGAAACCAACCTACAGCCATCCAGATCTACCGGTATTCTTCGATTAGCCCCTAAAGTTTGAAAATCAAATCCCGAATCATTGTTAGTAGGCCATGCCATCACAATATTACCTTGCTCTACCAGCGCCTCGCATTGTTGCCAAATCATCTCCCGTACCCGGCGTGATACATCTCCGACATAAACTCCGGCGCGTACCTCCAGCAGCCAGATGGCAAGCCGACCACGCAAGCGTGGGGGAACGTCTTCAGTCACAACCACCAACATACTCATCACGAACTCCTGTGACCTATATCTCCCAGGCTGGCAGGTTCAGGAATAGCTGGCGGCTGCGCATCCTTAGGAGGTACCGGTGGATTGATTCCTCCGGCAGCAAGCACCTCATCAATTAGCGGGATCAGTTTTTCCAAAGTTCGCTGTTTGTTAAAACTGTCACGACAGGCCAAACGCACGGCGCGCTCCGGATTGATATCGCCCCGGGCAGCAATCTCGAAAGCCTGGGGCACTACGGTCTCAAACTTGATAATATCAGCAATATCATAAACAAACGAAAGCGGCTTACCACTATGAATAAAGCCAATGGCAGGAGCGTATCCCGCCGCCAGAATCGCTGCCTCCGTAATACCATAAAGACAGGAGGTCGCGGCACTGATACATTGATTAGCCCGATCTCCCTTAGCCCAGTCCTTGGGGTCATAGCGCCTACCTTGCCACTTTACCCCATAGCGAGCGGCCAGCAATTTGTAAGTCTCACGCACCCGGGCGCCTTCAATACCGCGCAGCTGTTCCACCGAACGACGACTGGGAGGCGGTTCACCAAAGCGCAACGCAAACATCTTGCGAACTACGTTAAGACGTAGTGTTTCGTCAAGCGCAAGTTTGGCCTGAAAGAGCAGCCGATCGGAGCGCGCCCCACCCGGCTGACCTGCTGCATAGAGGCGGACCCCTGCCTCCCCGACCCAAACCAGCAATGTCCCAGCCATCGCCGCCAATTTGACGGCGGCATGAGAGACACGAGTACCCGGCTCAAGCATCAGGCAAGCAACTGTGCCAATGGGGATATGAGTACGAACTCCCTCCCTATCCACCAACACAAAGGCACCATCGATCACATCAAGTTGCCCATACTTAAGAAACAACATGGATCGACGATCTTTGATGGGTAACGGTTTAATCGGCGGTAACATCATAATTTAGCTAATGAAAGCAAGCCACAGCCCAGGGATTTTGCCGGGCCGATCCCCTCTTGCAACGCCGTCAACAGCGTATGGATATCATTTACTCTCAGATAGCCTTCAAAGGTAGCCGTCATCACACTAAGGCGGTTAGTACCTTTACTACCGTATTGCATGGCAGAGTGACTGACCAACGCCTGAACAGGCGTAAAGCCGTGGCGTAGCCCTTGGCGACTCAGCCAAGCCAACTGTTCTTCCTCGCTAGATAATCCTCTGCGTTTACCATCATGGGTCACGGTCGGATTAGCCCGCAGCCGAAAACGATAGATACGCTCATGCTCTATCCACTGCGCAGCCATCAAAATCTTTTCTTGCACCTCGCCCAGCAGATAATAAGGAAGCGCACGTAGCGGCCCCCAATCAGCCGCCGTTTTTGATTGCACCAATAATTGAGGCTGCTGCCAGTTAGCGCTGGACTCAAGACGCCATAAGAAACGCGCCGGTGCTGTTTCTTCGTCAGGCGCAAAAGCCCTAGCCAGAGTGCGATGCAACTCGTAAGGATTAGTCAAATCCCGGCGCACCTCTCGACTTCTTGGATTCAAGATCAATCGGCTTAGGTGCAGTTTGTTCAGGGGCATAGCACCTCCCTAGGTTCCAGTTGCTGAGTGAGCACAAAGCGAGGGCCAAAGCGACGTTCAGCAAAGGGAGCGATGGGTTGATCAAACCGTACCGCCCCTTCTGTGGCCTCCAGTAATAAACGACGGGCCTGCATCCCAGCACCTTCAATTAAGTCTGGATAGTCGCGCAAGGCTGCCAGCAGAGGAGACTCTTGCAGACCATCGGATAGATACACCGACGGTGAGGGAGGACACCCTTTTCGGCCCAAACTGAGTGGCCAATGGGGATAGCGTAGCGCATGGTGAATACGCTTCAACCAGGCAGTCTCGCCCTCAAGAGCGACCAAAAATGCTGCATCGCTCAAATAATAGCGTGGGCTGACAACAGTGCGTTTCATATCGACTTTACCCGCCGCATTGACCACACCAGTAGCAGTCTGATAATCGCGCAATACAATCCCTTCCCGGTCTACCCTGACCCCCATAATAAGGCCCGCGAGATCATCGACAGGCTCACTCCGATCACGCCCAAGGGCGGCGCAAATAAGCCCCACAACCCCTGACTTGGATGGTTCAAGCTGAGTATCGCGCTCATCAAAGTGGCTTGTCGTTCCCCAAGATTGCATGGGCCCTTGTAACCGTAGTAGCAGTGTCGGCATATTATTCTCCCCACTGCGCCTCGACAGTATCGCGTACCCAAGTAGCCAGATCGCTTACTGAACGATGGGCCTGGCTATGCGCGAGCGCCCACCCGCCTGTGAGATCGATATGCGCCCAACGATCCCCACTATCACCGTAGACAGGAGCCAGCTTGCAGGCGTACTCACTCAGCGCAGCTACTGATTGCTCCGTCAGGCTTTTATCATGACGGGGCTGAATAGGCCGCTCGAACGCGTTGGCTAAGTTGAGGGGGCTTTGCCGCAGACTTACACCGATAAACTCGGGTAGATTATGGGCAGCAAAGCTGTTCTGCTTGCCACTCGGAACTGCGCGGACCATGGACTGGATCAGCGCCTCAATAGCCGATGCTGTCAGCGCCTTATCACCTTGTAGATTCTTCAGCAACTTGCTCACATCGAGCAGAGCATAACGGTAAAATGTGGCGGAATTGAACTCGATCTGGCCAATCATACCCGCACCAGTTTCGTCAGGACCGCTGACATCATCGACCGCGGTGAAGTAATCAAAATCACGCTCAACCCGATGGGTGCTGATGGCATGAGCTACCTGGCAGGCTGCATCCTGATTGACCTGGGGCAAGTCAGCCAGCATACGCCCGAAGAGAGCGACATCCACCGCCTTCCCTCCATCGAGCAACGCCTTGGCCTGTTTTGCTAACTCTGCAGGGATGGCCGCTTTACTCTCTTTTTTACTTTTTTTCTCACCAGTAGCCGGGAGCACCAATACCTCCCAATGATCTTCAATCAATGCGGCAAAACCGGCTATCTCACGCTCACCAAGAAACAACAAATACTCGGTTTTCCCCCCATCTTTGAGCTTGAGCCCAGCGGCAGCCAAGGCTACTTCAATCTTGCCGATCGCTTCTTCTTGATCTCGATCAGCAAGCCTTTCCAGCAGTAATGCTTGTAGCCTCTTGGTGCGCAGTGCGCGATATTCCGGAGGGATCAGCTGCTGGTCACGGCAATAAAGACGCATGGCGCGCTTAAAACACTGACTACTAACCCGTGCCCGTCGCTGCCCCCCAAAGATGGCATCCTTGGGAGCTCCGGTGTCATCTCGATTCAGATTAGAAGGGGCAAAGTTCTGGATAAGATGCAGTTCAACAAACAGGGCCATCATTTTTCTCCTTGAGGGATTGCGTCGTTTGAATCGGTATGGGCGGCTACGCGGTAAAAATCTGTAGCCCAACGGCAACGTAACTTATCGAGCTGCTCGCATCGGGTAGGATTAAGCCAATCGGTGAGATCTCTTAGTAAGTCGTTATAATCGATGGCTATCCCCTGAGATCTCAGCAATGTGACAGCATGGCGCAATGGTTCAGCCAAGCTTGCACCATCACACTCAAGCAGTGCGATAAAGCGCCCCTCAATGGAGGGACTCTGTTCCTGCTGGCGATAGAGAATTCCCATCGCCTGTGCCAAGGTCATTGCGCCATGCTGAGGATGGAGCGCAAAGAGCCCAGCCACTAAATAATGCGACTGACGACGTGCTGAGTCAGGATGCTCATTGGCAGCGATAAAGGGCTCAACATAGGGAAAAACGCGAGGAGCACTGCCGGGGGGAAAGGTAAGACTGCGCCGCAGCTCAGCCAATGCCCCACGATTGCGCTGGGCGAGTCGCTGTAGATGGTCAACAAAAGCGTGATCACTCATTGCACTTCTCCTGTTTCGTTAAGGGCAGTCAGTTGTTTCCTAATCGCTGACCACACACGGGGCTGCACCTTGGCATTAGCGCGCCAAAGGCGCGCCCCACCGCCTTGACTTGTTAGCAACGTATCCCATGCAGCTAAAGCGGCGCCTTTTAACGCCCGCTGCCATTGCCTCTCAGCCACATCAGGATCGTGCTCTAACTGTTGCAGGGTCGTCATCAGGACACGCTCTGCGCGGGCAAAAAAGCACGGCGCCACCGGGCCGGCATCAAATAGGGCGCGAGCACGACTGCGGGTATCCTTTTGTTGGCTATCAGGCAAGGTATCTGCAATCAGTTGAACTGCGGCTCCCTTGAGTGTGCTAAACAGGGTCTCAGCCATTTCCAGCATCTGACGGGCCTCGCGAGTTACCTGAGGATGGTCAAGCAGCGCCAGCGGCAGCGAGACGTTCTCTACCCGCCACCGTAGGAGCTTGGCCTGCTCACTGGCCAGACCGGCGACCAACAGGCGAAGCTGTTTTTTACCCAGCGATTTATTAAGCCGGGTGGCATTATCCAAGATCGCAGCCGGAATCGATTGGTTACCCCCACCATCAGGCAATAGGGCAGGGAGATCGCGCCACAGTGCTCGTCCTTCGCTAAAAGTAAGACGAACCGGTCGGAGACTCCCCGCTCGATAGTTAGCCATTGGATCAGGAGCATGAGGATCCTCTTCCAGTCCCTGTCCCGCAGCAAAACGCAACCAGCTGATGCTCCCCTCTTCCTCACATTGAAAGAGGACGGCGCGAGTCTGACGGGTATAGCGATCATTAGGGCCGCTGGCGAGCACGGCGGCCGCTTTCAAATTGGCGATAGTCAGCGCGGGCCGCTCCCAGCTCGGTAAGTCTTCATGTCCATCAGGTGTGCTAGGATGTAGGCCCAAAATGAGGGTTTGGGCCAGAGTATCCCCTTGCGGTAAGACTGCCGCCGTGTCGGCCAGAGGACCTGCCTTATCAGCATCACGAAAGACTTTAACCAAACCGCCGGGTGTGCACTGTAAAAAACCGAGCAGAGTACGAATAGCCTGAAGCGGGGAGAGCGACCCTGGCGCACTATCCCAGGCATGATTAAACACTACGGGAGCATTGCCACAGACACTAGCTAAATCGATCTGAGTCCAAGGTTTAAACCTATCACAGGTTTCCGTGGCCGTAGCCAACGCAGCCACCTGCATAAAAGGATATTCAGGGTGAAATAGCCAGAAACGATCGCGCCACTTCTCTAAGTAAGAGGTAATGGCCTCGCTAGGCAACCCCTGAGTAAACCAGATGCGTAAATCCTGCTGCCCCCAACTCGATGTCTTCATGCTTAAGGCCCGATGGGTGATAGCAAGCAACAGGCGATATTGGGCCATCAAGGATGGAGGCGCAGTCTCGGCTAATGCCACCACATGGGAGGCCTGCTCAAAGAGGGCCAACAAACCTAACTCCTGAATCTCACCGCTATCCATCCTGACGGGTAACCAAGGCTCATCGAGCAGATTACATCTCTTTATCATCATCACTCCTTGGGTTATTCCTTATTCCGATAGATAAGCCCCAATGTCTGATCGAGCTGGATAGACCACCCGCCTTCCCACTGCGCCCTTCCCTCACTATCGAGTAACAGTGGATAGCAGTAACGAAGCAAGGGACTCTCGACAAACCCTCTAACCTCGGGTTGGCACGTGATATCCTTGACTAGGGCTTGATTGGAAATACTCACTTGTCGGGCACAGAGTTGGCAGGCCAGATCTCGGGTCAGTGGCGCATTCAGATCAATGAGATTTCCCCCCGGTATCAACGTAGTACCTTGTTCACTGGCAAAAAGCGGGATAACCGTGATGCTAGGCTTACCCAGGCGGGTACAGTTAGCGAGCCCCATATCTTCACCCTCGCCTTCTTCGTGGCCCCTCGGTTTACCTGAATAAGCTGATGCCGGATCGGCCTCGGCCCTGATAGCGATATTACAGGCCAGCTGTCGCTGATATTGTAACGCTGCAAGGTGCGCGGCGTAGCTGTACTCCTCGATATAGCGGCGTAGCTCATCCCCAACCGAATCGGGCAACGTGCCATCACCATAAACAGCCTGTACCAACCGATCAATATCGAAGGGAAGTTGCAAATGAGTCTCATCCAGGAGACGAACCCAGGTCATGGCAAGTAGATAAGGATCGTAGACAAAGCGCCAACGGGTAGTGGTCAAATCGGGTAACGTGCCCGGTAAGAGGCCTGCCACAGTCAGCACAGGTTGGCGATGTGCGTCAGGACGTGCTGAGCGTTGATGGCGGTGCAATCGACCAACCCGCTGCAACAGCAGATCGATTGGCGCTAAATCGCTTAACAGAAAGTCAAAATCGATATCGAGTGACTGCTCTACAACTTGTGTCGCTACCAGCAGGGCTCGAGGTGGTCGCACTCCGTCCTTACCAAAAGTAGAGATGACCTCGGCTTCCCGCTGCGCACGCTCATCAGTAGGGAAACGGGCATGAAATAACAAAAGCACAACCTCTTCAGATAGTTGCGCTTTTAGCTGCATAAAGAGTTGCTGCGCCCGCTCAACTGTGTTGACGATAATAGCGCCGCAACCACCTTGAGCGAGGGACGCGAGTGCAATACTCAGCAAATCTTCCGGTGTAGTGCCACATCCAGCCAGTCTGACTGGCGCCATCATCCGACTTTCTATCTTGTCATCCCAGTCAAGACCACGAGCATCGGCTAACACCAGACGCGGATACGCCAGTACCGGCAATGCGGTTGGCTCCACTTGCCATGACTTGAGCAAATCATTACGGCGCCTTGTCGGTAAAGTTGCGCTCATTAGGATAACCGAACATCCCAACTCTTTAAGCCAACGTAATAGCGCCTCAATAAGTCCCTCTGTATAAGTGTCATAGGCATGCACTTCGTCGAGTACTACCACTCGATTAGCTAAGCCCCAAAGGCGCACAAAATGGTGCTTCACATTCAGCACCGAAAATAATGCTTGATCGATAGTGCCTACACCATAAGGAGCAATCAGTGGCCGCTTACGACGAGAAAACCAGCGCGCCGCCTCTACACTTTCAACCTGCTTACCCGCAGTCCCCCACACATCCTGAAGCGCAGCCATCATCTCCTGGCGAGCTGCACCACTGTGGATCAATTGCAGATCAGGCATTTGCCCATGGGTAAACGCAGTAATAAACTGTTGGGCTCGGGCAAACAAGGCATTACCGGTAGCTTGCGTCGGCAGGGCCAGATAGAAGCCGCGATGACCAAGTGTACGCTGTAGATACAAATGAGCCATAAAGGCGAGTTCGGTTTTTCCCTCCCCCATCGGAGCCTCAACCAACAGCAGTGCAGGTCCTTGGCTCTTTTGCAACAAGGCAATACCCTGACGTTGCAATGCTCTTGGCATGACTGACGTACCAGTAGAGAGGATGAGGCCCAATTGCTGCTCAAGCGATATGGGAGCAGAAAGCAAAGGCGTAAAGGGAAGCCAGCCGATAGCTCTCAATGCCTGATGGGCCAATAACTTGGCATGGGCATAATACGCCTTGAGATCATCGCAGCGCATTCCACTTGGGAACCACTCGGTATTGGAGCCGATCCAATCGGCAATGGAGGTCAAACCGGCAAGCCAGTTAATCGCAGGTAGTGGTAACTCGTCGGTGACGATATCTCCTGTCGGAGACAACACCTCCCAATAGGTATCGAGCAATACCTGCCGCGCTTGTTGCCAAACTCGCTCTTCCCTTGTTGCCAGCCCCCTCTCAATTTCTTTTTGCTGTAACGGGTAGCCATGATGCGCCCCGACCGCTTCGGCCACCTGTTGACACCACGTGATATTAGCCCCTGTGCGTACCGGTAACCACGCCTCCAAAATAGCGGTCGAAGCCCAGTCATGCCGATCGCTGCGACGTGATGCCTCAGAAAACGTCAGTCCTTGCGTCTTGGCTAGCTCCAATCCCTGCGGCCATTTTGCCTGAAAACCGGGAATAGCCTTGCCAATGTCATGCAACCCGACAAGCGTAGCTAACCATCGGAGAGTTACTGTAACGGGCAGACCAAATTGACCGGCAAGCCTGCTATGCGTTGCACAGGGTTCAAGTTCCAAGATCACCTCAGCCACTGCTGCAACATCCAGCATATGACCGAGCAAGGGGTGACCCTGCTCATCGTTGCTCTTCGCCCAGAGGACTGCCGCCTGTGGGTTCAAGGCAGAGAATAAGATAGACTCTTTGATCTCATCCACCTCCCGTATTGTAAGTGCCCTGAAAAGGATACGACGCAACGTCTACTTTATGGTTGAGAATTACTAGGGTTGCAGTACATGTAGGCACTTCGATAACCGAATACTACACATCTCAAATAAAACAGATCTTCGTGTACGGAATGTATTTGTACCCCACTTCATAATTCTTATTCTGAAGTACCAAGCACACGATTGACAACGAAACGACTGGCACCGGCGAAACACCTCATTTCACGTATCTGTTGACCATCTTGCATTAACTGGAAGTTGAATGCTTACAGTCGATTCATGTCACTATTTTAAACAAAATTAGGCAGAAAACCGCACCTTATATCCCCGTTCTGAAAATCGGAAGTTTCACGGCATACTGGATAAAATCAAGCTCAGGGATCAAGATAACCCAATGGAGATTTCACCCTGAAATTTTCAACAAAAACCATTTAAATTCAATTTGTTAACTCATGAAATCACGTGGAGAAACATTACAAGTATTCACAAGCTAATACAGAGTGCCTATGGCACCAAAACGAAAAGCGGAGAGGTTGCCAGTAGCAGGCGTATCGAATAGGTATGAGTTCTGCCAAGTATCAGTACTGGGTAGTGCTCAGATCCGATAAGGCGGTGAAACGACAGACTGGATGGATACCAAAGGAAATATTCTATTGTTCAGTACCAGCGGTTTAAGGAAAATCCATCTGAGTCGTATACTTCAGGCTGAAATCGTGGTGATTTCAGCCTGAAATTCTCACATGAAATTCTTTAAATTCATTTAGTTAATAGCGAAATTTACGTGGAGAAACATTACGAATTCTCTCGAGCCAAATGTGCCGCAAGTACCGCTTGAATCGCCTCATCAAGTGCACTCTGTACCTCGGTAGATAGACGATTAAACTCATAACTAAACACTCGCCCATTTTGCTTCTTGCGAGCATAACGATTCTTATCGTTAAAATCCCATAATGGGGTAACTACCGGTTTTGTACGCTCACTATCAGTGAGTTCATGACTATGCTTGCGGAACAATGTCATGATGAGATCTTTACTCTCGTCAGGAGTCAGAGCCTTAGACTGGATCTCACACAACTCATCTTGAAGCAAGGCTACAAATTGTTCTGATGTATAGGATGACAACTGGAGCTTATTATCAATATCCAGCAATACTTTATAGTCAGGAAATGACAGTTCTGACTGTACAGGAAAAACAGCTAACAATGATGAGGGTACACTCGCCGCCTGCAATGCTCTGGTCACCTTAGCTTCAGACAACCCTTCCTGCTTCGCAATTTCTTTTTGGGTTAACCCGGAGTTACGCAACGACTGCAAACGTAATCCGATCTCTCGTAGGTTATGCTCTTTTGCCGTCTGAATATCTTGAGCTAGCTGACGAGCATCCTGTACGGAGATTTCATCTTCTGTGACCATCGCGTCTAATGGACGTTCAACCAACAAAGCGGCAGCTCGCCGGCGAGAGCCATCTAAGATCTCAATCTGCTCTTTCCGCCGTATGCCTATAACGGGAAAGAATTGTTGCATCGCTAAAGTCCGAGTAATGCTTTGCAATGACGCAGGAGTCAATGCAGCCTGTTCTCGACCGTTTGTTTCCTGCTCAACAAAAGTTTGTGTTTCAATCTCATGATAAGGGATCACCACCCGTGTAAATCGCGCTCTTTTTCCTGATGCTAAGGTAAAAACCTGGCTAAAGGAATCTGCCCCCTCAACGGCAACTGATGGGGTCAGAGAAGGCGTAGTAAAGGTGCGCCCAATCGTTTTACGTTTTGTAGACATGCTCACCTCAGTTCATACGGATAAATTCAATACGGTCAAAAACGGCTTTCGCAAAATCCTCTGCCGCAAGCCTAGCGTTTTTTAATGCTTCAGCACTTCCTACATAGGTAGCCGGGTTAGCAGAAATCACGGTATCAAATGACTCACCACAGCGTTCAAATCCGTCCAGGCGGGGTAAACTGACATCCAACATATCTCCCCCAAAAATCTCCTTTGCCAAGCTGTGACACAGCTTATGATCAGGTTTATTAGACAATTTTGACATAAAGCCGATATTGCCTTTCAAACGACACGGATAACCTGATTGCTCAATCAACTCGATAAGCTCTGGCAGTCGAGTGAGATATTTCAGTGTTGAGTGAAAGTCGACTTGTGCCGGCGGAATAGGAGTCATCAGAAGATCCGCTGCTGCAATCGCATTTTTGAGAAAGGCATCCAGATGAGGTCCGCCATCAATGAGGATAAAGTCATAATCTTTTACTAGTTTATCGACGATATTCTCACGTAAAACAGCATGTGGGTTTTGCCCTGAGAGGTGTTCATGACATAACGAATCCCAATCAGAGGCAATAAAAGCATCATCGATTGAAGCAGGGATCACATCGACTCCCGGGATCACTGAAGGTACGATAAACTCGCTCAATAGCTCTTCCCGAGAGACATTTTGTAGCATAGCTTGCGCAGAAGTAGTCTCAACCAAGCCAACAGCATGATGATGATTTAAAAACATTGTCGCTGAGGATTGTGGGTCAAGATCAATGACTAAAATACGCAAGTCTTCCATCAACAAGGCAGGATGAGTACGTAAGGCATGGGCCAGTGATACGGTCGAAACCGTTTTAGATACGCCTCCTTTCAGATTACCTACAAACAAGCAAAGCGCTTCATGGTAACGATCTCGATACTTAGGAACGCCACGATAGTGATAAATATCAATGATATTCTGGATCGTGAGGGCATACTTTTGAGATGAACCAGCAGCACGTTTTTCAAAACTATAGCCTTGGGCCTCCATTTCACTAACAGCATAGTCAACATTTGCTCGAGTTAGTTTAGGTAGCTTGGAGAGTGCTGCTTTTGCATAAACCTGATAAAAGGTATCACCTTTTAATTCAGCTTTTTGTTGCTGGATCTGTTCGCTGAGGGAATGCAGCATTCTATCCGCACGTTGTGCTAACTTGACTGCTGCTTGAGAGTTGGCATACATGGCTATACTCCTTTATGTAAGTTTTATCAGTATAAGCAATAATCCAGCATAAAAACAATTTTTAGATCATGTTTAGTGATGTGTTTCACTTCTTCATAAGGATCAAGAAAAGATCAAATGCCTAAGGCATTTGTTGATCTTTCTCTTTAGATCTTTCTCTTTGTACTCTGGTTTTTTGTTTGTTTTCAATGTGTTGAGTGTGTTGATGTGGAGCATTTTCCTGTGTGGTGTGGATCCTTTTTCTGATTAACGTGGATCCATTTCATGTTTAGTGTAGAGTTATTTTCTGTTGATAAATCATTGAATTGCATCACCAGTGATCATCTTTTGTTAAATAATGATCCGATGATCTATTTGCTATAGGTGGAATCATTTTCTGATAGTCGTACGGTTCTAACGGTGGAATGATTTTCTGTTCCCTTAATGTGGATTTATTTCCTGTTGTATGATTTTTCCTTTTTAGGTGGAAACATTTTCTGTCCTGGTTCTTGAAGAAAAGGTGGAGTGATTTCCTGTTATAAAAAAATCAATTATTATCAATCGATTATGTGTTGAACATTTTTTGCCTCACCCTATCTTATGTGGAATAATTACTTCAATATTCCACTATCGGGTGACAGGGATGAACCATGACAATCTGACTGTTGTTCAGGGAAATGACTTATTGGAAGGGGCTTATGGTGTCACGCTTGATGAGATGAGGTTGTTGAATCTGGCTTTAGCGCAGATTGATAGCCGTAAACCTCAACCTGATACCCTCTATAAGCTCTATCCTAAGGATTACCAGAAAGTCTATGGTGTGAATGTGACCAGTAGTCATCGACAGTTGCGTGATGCAGCGGAGAGTTTGATGAAAAAACCGGTCACCATCTACCGTGAAGATAAGAATGGAAAAATCCGAACCGTTAAGTTGTCCTGGTTTTCCCGATTAGAGTATGTCAGCAGTGATGATCATAGCGCGGTGGTTCTACGCTTTGGCCAAGATGTTGCACCCTATCTTTACGAACTTAAAGAGAGTTTCACTAAACTCGATTTCCTCAATCTAGCGAGACTCGATACACCTTTTTCGATCCGCCTTTACAGTTGGCTAGTGAAGGCGCGTAACCTACATCGCTATCGTAAAAATGATGCGATTGAGGTGACATTAGAAATTGAGTGGATGCGAGAAAAAGCTAACCTACTTGGGAAGTATAAAGATTATCGAGACTTTAGGCAGAAGTTGCTTCAACCGTCGATAGATAGGATCAACGCTGCTACCGATATTTCGGTGATCTGGGAGCCGGTAAAAACCGGACGTTCAGTGACAGCGATCCGTTTTGCTTATGTCGACGAGTCGACCCCTGAAGTGGTAAAACCTGTTCGCCCCCGGTTACCGCGCCGTCCCCATGTAACAGCAGGCTCAGCTGCCGAAGGAGAGTGGGCGCGTAAATGTATTCAGGTTTTAACAAACTACCGTAACAGTTTGTTGGATTATGATGATCAGGCTAAGTTGACCGTGCCTGATCTCCGAAAGTTAGCTGGATGGTATAAGACGATTGGTCACAGTGCGTTGGAGAAATCGGTACTGAAAGAAATCAGTTTACGTACCCGTCGCGTGAAGACATAAAATCTTTCCACCTATAGCGTGAGAATTATCTGATGCAGATAATCTCTCCACCTTTCGCTTAGCATGGAAAACGGGTTGAACTGGGAAGCTGTAGCAGTGCTCGAGCTTCGTCTGAGCTCATCCCAAATCTCACACCTATCTGTCCGGCAACATCGAGTGCAAACACCCGCGTATAGATCTCGGTACTTTTGTAGTCACGGTGTCCCATAAAAGACTGCAAAATTTTAGGGTGAACACGGTTATAAAGAAGATGCATGGCGAAGCTATGCCGGAAAGTATGCGGCGTAATACTCGCTATGGAGAACTGAACCCCTTCATTAGTTGCGGCTTGTAGTGCCTCTTTTAACCAGTTGCGTGCCGTATCGTCCGAAATCTCCCAAACTGGCCTGGTGACATAACGATTAAATGTTGCCAAGTGATCCCGTAATCGACGGACAAATTGGGGATCGAGTAAAGGAACGGTTCGTTTTACGGGACTATCTTTTCCTGGGCGGCCCCGGCGTCCTGCGGTTTGATTACGCTGTTTGAGGGTTCGTAAGATCACAAAGGGTTTGACCGCATCCAGCACTATCTCCCGAGGGGTAACACTCAGGGCTTCATTGATCCGCGCGCCGGTATTCCATAAAAAATCGAACAGCATACGTTTACGAAGATCTTGAAAATGGTCGAGTAACACTGTTATCTCGGGAGCCAAGAGGTAGGCCGGCTGGTCCGAGGTACTCATGGCCATCCGGCGTAGAGCAATGGCTTGAGCGACATCAAAGGACTGGCCAGAGGGGGTGAGCAGAGGGCCTGCTGTGGTGTCACGCGTGATCAGTGTCATCGGTACTCCTTCTTTTTGTTCAGTGAGCAGAAAATCATTCCACCTTTCCGACCAGACGATCTGGCCGCTTCCAAGTGGAGAGGGGGATGAATAGTGCGTGCGCTACGTAAAATCTGCAGTAGGATAGCCTTGATGGATTTTTATTTTTCACGTAGCGCGATCATCCGTATCATGGTGCATATTGCGTGTTTTTTCTGCTAATTGTCGGGTGTGTTTGTACTATTGTGCCTGATCCTGACGCGGGGATCGTCTGCAAAAAATCCCCTCGCCTGGATCCTTTTTTCGGTAAAACACACCATACAAGAATAAATCACGAATCCAAGGAAGGGTAGGTGAAGGGCTGAGGAGTGGAATGATCTGTCGATAGAGCACAACCATTACAACATATGGTGTGTTGTCTCAACATGCAGGCACATCATGTTGATTGTCCACAGAAAATGTGGATAACCCTGTGCAGATCGTCAATATAGGGGTTTTACCTAATGCTCCGAAATGATGTAAAGAAACCTCTTGGAGTGTTAGCTTACAGCTAAAAGTAAATTTCTAGGGGAAAAATATGGTTAAATAAATAGAGAAAGAGGAGGACATCAGATGCTTGATATAGTTAGTGATGGATCAAATTTTTTCAAGGAAGGATGTTGTCTATAGTTCGGTTGGGGTTTTTACTTTCCTATTTCTAGTTAATGAATTATGGAAATATAGTTCATTATAAGTATCTATATCTTGCTTAATTATATTTTAAATAAAGAGAAGTCTATTATCATGATTAGGTGTTTTGGGTAAATTCACTTTTCGATAAATGTTTATGGTATAGATGCTTATTATTTATATTCACTAGTGTCAGTGATGATAGTAATTTATATTATCCATGTAAGAATGCTACTTCTATATGTGATAGAATTATTCATTCCCTTTATCTTTCTCTACAGATAACCAGTCATAAAAACTCGTAAAACATGCCAAGACTCAAAACCTAATCTTTGAAGGAGGGTTGATCTATAGTGATAATTAGTAGTTGAGCTTTTTTGACATGTTTTCTCATATTTAGATATATTCGTCAAAAAAGATTCCCAAAAAGAATTAGTATCTTTAGTCACGGATGTTTTTTTCTCTATAAAATAGCTAATTGCTGATAAGAGATTATCTGAAAATCCATACAATGAAATGCTACCACTGATTAACGTGATGCCACATTTTCTAATAAGGAATGCATTATGTATCTTTTCTGGGCAAGTAATAATTACATACATGCCATATTGTTTATTAAAAATATATGCTAAATACAAATATTCCCACCATCCTAATAGAGGAGCTGAACTAGCACAGATAATTATCACATCATCTTGACTAAGATTTATGTTGGAATTGAAATAAATACTTCTAATTAAGTTTTTTGAAAGAATGGTTTTTATGCCAATTTTTTCATAAAGATCATTGCCTAATATTAATATATTCATGTTATGATAGATACCATCGAGTTGCTTTCCCTTTTACATGTTGCTCAGGAGTAACGAATCCCTGATGAGAAAGTTTCTTCAAATAATAAGTAGCACAGTAGATAGTTACACCAATACCATTTGCGATATCTCTAGTCTTTAATGGACTGACATGTGCATGTTTCTCCTTCATAAGAAAGAGTATTTTATTGGCCATATCATGATTCATTGTATATCAATAAGCAAAACTTGAGATGCTTTGAACTTACCAGGGATAAGCCTTCCATTAATTCGTAAAATTGAACTTATATTTATCGAGGTTGTACTATCTTTAGGAATATAAATATTTCCACCACTGGATAGACCATTAATAACTAACTTGCTAGATATTCCATTTTTAAGGTCAATGTCTTTTGGATTATCTGCACTATTACCATCTAACCATTTTAATTTAAAATTAGCCCCTTCGCCTTGACAGGAAAGTTGCATTGCAGATGTTACTGTGTTCCCTGAAATATCAGCAGGGGTTATTACCCCATGAGAAAGTTGGATATCTTTCCCTGGTCCAACTGATGCAGAGCACCAGCTTTTTACACTAGTTGTTATATTTATGGAGACCGGTCTAAAAATGTATAAGTAATTCTTTAATTTAGATATAATTTCACCCTCACTATACTCAGAACGTCCAGATGTTACATATATACTTACTGCTTTACTATCACTACCTGCTTGATATATCTGAGATACCCTATATGTCTTCTTCATTCCATTACCAACAAATTCCCTATCACTTCGTGTTCCTGTTGCACTACCTCCAATTTGATAATCAGCACATATTCTTGGTGCTTTACCAGTTTCAATCCCCATTGATTCTGAATCTACGAGATCTAATCTCATATTTCCCATTTCTATAAAAGGTGGCCAATTATAAAGCTCGTATTTTTTTGGTTTAGATGATGGGAAGGAGCATCCTGTATCTCCAGGGGTCCAGTTTAATGTTGCTGTATATAATGCTCCGCTCCCAGGAGGAGTAAGCGTACGGATGCTAAGTAAATCTCCTTGTTTTAAAAACGGAGGAATATCTGCGATCGCAGAAAATGAAGTGACTAAGTTTGAACCCTCAAGATATGTGTTTAGTTTTGCATGGCTTGAACCGCATAAAAATACTGCACTGTAGAGTATTGCAATAGAGTATTTGTTTTTCATAAAGATTATCCTAACGTTTATTGGTTTTTAAAATATTGAAAGCATCATTAGATGATGTCAGAATTAGTTTCAAATATATAAAAGGTATCTGCTTATTTTGTGTGTGGGTTTCTATAATTTTTCTTACTCCATCGTAGAAAATTTTACTAGATAAATAGTGCTTTATGACTATTTTGTTTTCGCAAACACTAAGGAATGCACGTGATAATATTGATGAATATGTGTCGGAACTAATGGTGAGTAATTTATATCTATATTAGAAATAAGATATGCTCATATTGGCTGAGGCACTAAATTTACCTGTTGATAACTCATCAACGCCATTTTTGACAGGTACTGCTGTAAATGTAAAACTTTTACCAGAGAAACCATCCGTCAGAGGGTAGCCTATTGTATTTTGTCCATTACTTTCTCCATCACCTAGATTTAATTTCGTTGTCATGCCACTTCCTTGATAAAGAGCTATGCCGAAGTTTGGGATACTTGTTGCAAGTACATTAGTATTACCACTTAGTTTTGTACCTGTAACCTTAATCCACGCGTCTCCTTGAGAGTCACTGCAGTTGACAGGTATGCTAACTTTCTTCTGGTGCTTCTCATTTTCTATATCTGTAATTGAAATATTATCAAAATCTACCTCAATAACTTTATTATCATTTATTTTGCAAGGTGGTATCTGTAGTGTCCCAGTAACATTTATCTGGACATCGATTGCCGATACCTGCATGGAAAATAATAACACAAGACCTATAAACATATATTGTGAGATTTTTTTTGATTTTGTCATTTTTTTCCTTTTTTATTTTTTATTTAATATTATTAACCTCTGCGTTACTCGTTGAGGATTACTTCACTCTCGCTACACTGCCCTATATATCATGGTTGCACCAGATGAGATTTTTGGTGAGTATCCACTATTACTATCTGCTTGTTCTGCTGCTAAAACTATAGTTATCATTCTATGCCTATCTATTTAATGTTAAGAACATTTTTGAATAAAGATGTATACTCATACAATAGTTACGATATGACTATGTATCTCTCATCCATAAAAAGTGACATATCATAATCTCTGTCAATTTTATTCGTAACGAACTTCCATATTAGCCGACGATGAAAACTCCCCTGCTGTTAATAGTTCTATGCCTCCTTCATGCCCCACACCTGCAGTAATTATAACTTCATAATTACTACCGCCTATATTATTGATGGCATTATTAGAAAGGTTCTGATAAGTTCCTAGATTTATTCCTTGACCTATGTTTTCCTTTGTTCCTTGGTGAAGATAAATAACCAGTTTTTCAGTATCATACTTAGATGTTTTTATACTGTTTTGAGCCACAGAAGCTTGACTTCCTGTTATTTTTATTTTCGGTTTCCCAAGGTTATAAGGACAGTTCACCGGTACTCGAATTGTCTCCCAATTATAGCCTGTGTTCGCAGTACTTAGTGTTTGTATTTCAATATTACCAAAATTTGTCTCAATCAAATTTCCGTTATTAATCGTACAATCTGGAACGATAAGATTACCTTTGAATTGCAAGTTGTCTGAGGCTTGTACACCGACAGTCAACATACACCAGAATATCGCCATTGCCGTTATCTTATTGTTAATGGTTTTCATAAAATCACTTGACCTCATTGTTCGTTTTTTAATTGTAGCTCAGTTCAAAAGTTGCCATTGCATAAAAGCTACCGGGTTCTACACTTTTAGTGTTGATTGCTTCTGGCGTTGCTTGAATATATGCGTTATATATCAACGTAATGCTGTCTTTAGTCACTTCGTTGCCATTACCTTTATTATGTACTTCCCCTAAAGGTAGAAAAGTTTTTCCATCTGTATCCACAATGCCAATCCCTAGACGCCCGCTATTTATACCACCAACTTTCAGATAGCCAGATAATGCAGGTTCAGGCTCCCCATGGAATGTCAGACGAACGAATTTCCCTAATGTGGTCAGGTGGCAGTTTATCAGCTTTACTGAAAAGGACTCTGTTGGTGAGCGCCCTGGAAAATGCCAAAAATCTTTTGCTGGTCGAGCTTTAAATATAACATCCTGTATTAAACTTGCTGCTGCAATCTGACAAGGTCTGTCTAAAAGACTACCCTTAAAACCTAACTCGGATGCCCCTCCTGCTGCAGGTAAAAGTACTATGGATAGTAGGGAATAAAGTAACATCTTGGACACGTTGTTATTTAACATAACGACTCTCCCTCTTATTCATAGTCCAACCGTAAATGTAGTAGGGCTATGTTGTTTTGTTGATTCATATAGGACTTTCCCTGTGTCCTAACTGATTTTTGTTGGTTTAGTAGTACCTGCTGTTGTGCTTCACTCAACCAGTAGGTAAGTTGGTTTTTTCCACCGAACATGATGGCACGACCACTGCTGATCATCTGTTCGCTTGGCTGGAATACACCTCTCTCAACTCCAGTCAATAGGGCTGTTTGCATCACCATCATACTGGTACGTCCTGCGGGTGATTTAGTGGATGTCACTGCGCCACCATCACCACAGCCCAGTAAATTCAGTTTTAGCTCATAACGCGTAATCATACCGTTGACACGTTTTTGTAAGGGTAGCGCTACCTCAGTCGTCTCAAGTTTACAAGGGGATGAAAGTAATGCACCACTTACTAGCAGCATCCCTGTTCGGCCGTTATATTCACTCACCCACTGATGACGGGTCTCATCTGCTGCAAAAAAATCATTTTGCCTCACTAGTTCATCCGCTTGCAGAACACTGTTCATGCTACAGGTTACCAGTAGTGCAGCTAGATAGATCTCTGCTGTTGTCCTGCTCATTTCCGCCACCTCATCCAACTTTACGTCCTTATTTCTTGACTGCTGTACAGCGATTGCCACTACAGGTAAACGGCAGGACTGGGCGGCCACCGTAGTCATTGATGTAGCTTAAGTACGGAGTATGGTATGTTACCGACTTTACTGTTTGCGCTGATTTTGGTGCTAGCATTACTGCTTCAAACTCTCCCTCTTTAGCTTGCTTTTCACTGCCGCCTAGACCAATTATGGTTATGTAGTAGGGGGTAGGGTTCTCAATCTGATATCCGCCAGATGTTTTATTCAGTACTAATCGATCTTGCCATACAGTATTCGGTTGTGTTTCGATAGCTTTTGGTCGATAAAATAGTTTGATTTTGGTCTGTAGAGCTATCTGAAGCACATTCGCTTTATCACTTCTTGGAGGTATTTCTCTAAGATTGAAGTAAAATAGGGACTCACGATCCTGAGGAAGTTTACTGATATCAGGAGTACTGCTCAAACGAACCATACTTTTAGCTCCCGGCTCTAGTCGCTGTACCGGTGGTGTAGCTACTATTGGTCCGGTGATGATTTTTTCTTGTTTTTCATTCTCTATCCAGGCCTGTGCTAGATATGGTAACTGTTTATTGTCGTTAGCAATATTCAGTGTTATCGATTTCTCTCCACCGTTAAAAATTGCACGCGTACGATCTAGAGAAATCGCTGCCTGTACTACAGGTACTACACTTAGGCACGCTACCGCCATCAGCGTCTTTTTCATCGCCAGTTTCATTTTTACCATTACTTTCTTCTCTCTGTTTTTGTGCCGATGGTGTTCTATCTACAAAACAACATCGTTCATTTGTTTACATGCATTCCGTCACTTCGCTTTACGACATGGAAGTAGTAGTTGTTTTGTCGACTCTAGATTTCCGGGAATATCTACCACACACTGCGTTTTACCGTCCCAGCCTACATTCAAAGTTTCACCGGGATTTATCCCACTCAGCCAAGTTAATCCACTGTCTGCTATCATACCCAGTTCACGTCCTTTCGCGTTTGTCACACTGGCACCAAATGGTGGATAGCTGTTGTCAGTCAATCGCAGCACAGCGAACAAACGTAATCCTTTAAGTACCGCAAACTCTCGGTAACCAATGGCTCCCTCCGTTAATACAGACTCCACTACCGAACGAGTTGCCTCCATATCTTCCGGCAGTTTATTCAGATCTACCGAGGTCGTATTACGGTAATAGCTACTCACATCTGTCACTACACCAATACCCCAACGGTTAGTTGAGACTCTGCCACCGTCGACAGGTACATCACCGACGCCATCGGTATCGATCAGCAGTCGAGTGCCTCCATTCATTCCTCCGGCATGCAAGGCTGCACCTTTAGTGGTGAGAGTGGCACCACCTGATACGCTCATTCCAAATGAGGTATAGTTATTCTGTGCTGCGGAAAAGTTTGCTGATAGATTCGCTAATGGGCTACTGTGGCTGTAATAGGCGCTTATTTGACCTTGTGATGGTTGGCCGTTACCTGCATTGATACCTGCATTTAGGCTATAATTATCCAACCCCCCATTTAGTGTGTTGCTATACCCCACTACATTAGTGTAACGGTCATTGCTCATACTACCACTGTAACTGGCGGTACCTGTTCCCCATGGCACAGACAAGCGCAGAAAAACAGAATCGTTATATGTTCCTCCGTCACTATTGCTACTTTGTTGATAGCGAGAGCGAGAAGCGCTCAAGCCAGCTGAAATATTTTTAAAACCAAATATATCAAAATAACGATTTAGCGATAATGTATAATAGTTTGCGGTGCGACGATCCCAGTAGGTTTGGTGGCTGTATTGTAAGCTAAGTGAGGTCTTTCCATCCTCAAGATTCTTATTTAGTGATAGATCATATTGCTCTTTCTCTCGTCCTGTAAAATCATTACGGTAACGTGCATCGAGATATTGCTGCATCGTCATATAGTTTCGCTCAGAGAAACGGTATCCGGCGAACTGAATATCTGCATTCATGTCATCAAAGCGCTTGGAGTAACGCAGACTCCAAGACTTTCCTTGCTTTGCATCTATTCCAGATAGACGAGCCATTGATTGCGTCACATCTGCCGATAATGTGCCGAACTCACTCAGATCACGGCCGACACCGACAGCCAGAGCGTTATAATCCCCAGCAATGATAGCTCCACCGTAAAGCGACCATTGATTGCTGATACCCCATGATGCCTCTCCAGCAGTAAATATCGGACCTTCAGTGAAATGCTCATAACTTCGAGATCGCCCTGAAATCAGCTTGTAACGTATCTGCCCTGGCCGAGTCAGATAAGGCACATAAGCCGTATTAACTTGAAAAGTCTTCTTCTGACCATTTTGCTCAATAACCTCCACATCTAGGCGGCCACGTACAGAACTGTCCAAGTCTTGAACAGTGAATGGGCCAGCCGGCACGGTAGAGTCATAAAGGATGCGTCCCTGCTGCGAAATCACGACACGCGCATTTGTATCCGCGATTCCTGAAACTTGCGGTGCATAGCCACGTAATTTTGGCGGTAACATACGCTCATCGCTTTCCAAGCTAGCTCCGCTGTAACGCCATGAACTGAAAATCGCTGAATTGATATAGTTCTCACCTAGCGTCAGATTTGCATGCCAATGTGGAATAGCGCGATACATGTAAAAGCGACTCCAAGTGAACTGACTCTCGCTTCCCTTATCGCTCCCAGTTGTATGGTTTAGATTTCCTTGGTAATCAGCCCGCAAGCGCCATGCAGTAAAATTAATACCTGCGGTACCGTTATACCCAACAGACTGAGATTGCTTTCCCTGATGAGGCTGATTGACAGTTCCACTGATGTTGTAATCAAAAAGTAGCCCAGGTATACCATTATCCCAACGCGATGGTGGCAACCAGGAAGCATCGGAGTATTCTAGCCAAGCTTGAGGTATATTTATATGCAGGGTACCCTCTGGCGGATTTGGGTGAACTTCCACGCCAGGTAACTGCTGAAAGTTGGCACATTGCTCGTGTCCCTGGTATTTTACTTTTTCTAATGCTGAAGCGGTTAATCCCATCCGCTCTACCATATCAGGTGTTAGACAAGCTTGCGGTAATGGTTTCTTTTTTTCGCCATCTCCTTCCGAGGTTGGTAATTCCACAACATTAACTTGGAAAGTGGATGGAGAAATATTCTGGTCATTTACCATAATTTCCATCTGGTAATGACCAGGTAGAATGTAGCCAGCTTGAGAGAAACGAGAAAAATCAATATTATTTCTATCTTCAGCATCTAATACATCTGTATTAAAGTCGACAGCATAAGCTTGCTTGCCCACCAGTGAACCTATTAGTACATATATGATTATATTAATATTAAAACAGGCATTGATTCTCATTATCACCCATTACCTTTAATATAGTTCACCCCTGCAAATAAAAAACATATACTCCGACACAATCAGGATGTGAGTTTATTTTTCTGTAGAAATAATTAATATTTGGGGATTTTCTACCCGTCATTTCTAGGGTGTTGCTATTTGTTTGTTATTCATAATCTACTTTAAATCGCAATGCAGCATAATAATCCCCGGCCTTTAAAGGCTGTCCATTACGGACAACACGCAAGGTATAATCCAGCTCATCCTCATTCCCTTCGAGTAATAATGGTGGCATTGCTTTCCCAACCTGGATCAAGTTACCCTGATTATCAAATATTTGTAGATTTATGCCTTTTGCCTGACCAATTAATAAAAACTTTTCAGGGGTCTCTCCCTTAATACCATCAAAAGTTACCCGGACACGGATTCCTGTGTAAGCTCTATCTCCTATTACAGCTAACTCACAGTTGCGCAGCCGTAGCCTGAAACGTTTTTCAGGCCCTGCGAAACTATTTTGTAAATCACGAACTGGAGTCGCCCCCATATCAATCGATTGGTATGTATCTTCCATTGCTAATGTACAGGCCGGAGCAATCACCTCCCCTTTAAAACTTGCCCGACCATGCCACCAGACATGTCCCTCATTCCAGTATTCAGGTAGGTTCATACTGGGAGGGGGAAATGAAGGCAAAGGTGTAGATTGAACTATTGCACTCCAAAAAAATATTACTGAGAGGACGATGCGCCAGTACATGCATTACTCCTTCTGCCACGGTGATACAATAAGGCAGGATCTAAAGATCCTACCTTATTAAGCCTGGATGTAACGATTATTGATATGCCAGAGTAAAGTCAGTAACTGCTGTAAAAGCACCTTCTGTGACTGCTGGGGCACCAGTATTAGCTGCAGTCACCCATGCCTGATAGTGCAGAGTATTAGAACCATCAGTGATGGGAATCGCAGCAGTAGCTTTCCCAAATTCAACATCTTTACCATCTTGACCAACCATTACAATGCCTGCGCCAGTATTTGAAGCACCCAGCATTTTTTTACCACCATCTACAGTGTTACCACTAAAAGTGACTTGAACTGTTTTATCAACGCCCCCCAGTTCACAATTAACCAGTTTAATATTTACGTCTTTTTTAGTAGAAATTCCACCACTATTTAAGTGAGCTTTAGAAATTTGGCCAAAATCAATCGTCTGATCCGCTGACTCTGGGGAAATACCACACGGAGCATTAATAATCTCCCCTTTAAAATTAACGGTACCAGACCCTTGATTTGTCGCAGCATTAGCACCAAAAGAAACCAGAGCCATTGCAATTGCACCAGTCATTACACTTTTAATCATTTTCAACCATTCCTTTTTTATAATGAAATATACCAGCATAAATATTTTGCTGGTATTAGTAAGCTTGAGAAGCTCACTAATATCAGCAAATTATAATGCTGTAATAGCTCAATGCTGTCATATTCTAATGTTCAAATAAATAGTAGCTTGCCATCTGTCCAACAATATTATTAACATGAGTAAGTCTTTTTAGACTTACAGAAAAATAACTTAGGGATACTTTGTATTTTTCGCATGCCTCTCCTCGTGTATATCCTAATACGAGAAAATCCATTAATGCCCGAACTACTTTTTCACTCCTAATAGGAGATAATTCTATTAATAACCAAAAATGAGACTCTGATATCTCTCCTGGTATTAGTGCTGCTTTATCCTTATTTATAAAAAAGGAAGAACTTTCCTGCATTTACATTATTATCCTTTCTAATGCTTAGTATGTTTAGATTGACATTATTTATTTCATTTTTATCACAGTTTTTTCTTCCAAGAAAATAAAAATTAGCGATCTTTTATCTTACTCAATAACAAATGAGTGGATGTTTATTCTTTTTTTGTCGTATTTAATAGTTTTATTGCGCTGTGTTAAATAGGTTATACAAAATAAAAGATCGTTATCTTGTTAAATTTTAGATTGTTTAACTAATTAATTAGTTGCACATAGTATGTCTGCGGTCAAAAAAACATATACAATAAAAGCTAAATAAACTACAATATGTTAATATTAAATGATGAAATTAATTTTTTGCTATGTAGTTCTAACTGAGCAATAGGCCTAAACAAAACTATGTGTTAGTAATATCTAATTGTTTAACTTAGTATTTTTTTTCGTTTTACTAGCATGAGTTAAATTCAATAAGCGTTAGGTGATTCAGTAATGAATGAAGTCAACATTTGAATCGTTACAGGTTTAACAGACACCTCAGAGTCATTTATGGACTGACCCCACCCCAGTAAACGATTCTGCCCTATAGATTGGACTGACCCCACCCCAGTAGACGATCCTGCCCTATAGTTTGGACTGACCCCACCCCAGTAGACGATCCTGCCCTATAGTTTGAGCATAGGAGAGCGTATGGGCACACCACGATTTACACCTGAATTTAAGGAAGATGGACTGACCCCACCCCAGTAGACGATCCTGCCCTATAGTTTGAGCATAGGAGAGCGTATGGGCACACCACGATTTA